>JAZQJQ010000162.1:0-12920 GCA_045541735.1 Eubacteriales bacterium | reverse complement strand
ATGGCTACGATCCGACTTGATATTATCAGGGGCGGTGAAGGTAAATTCAGCCGTTCCGTTTGCGGAAAGCTTGTTTTCAAATACCGGATTATCCGCAAAATACTTGCGAACGCGCACGTTCTCCGCAGCGCCGTTTCCGCTTGCGGTCGGTGCTTCCGTCATTGCCGCGTCCTCGGCTATCTCGGTCTTGATATCGCTGCTGTACATATAAGTCCTCATATTATACGCATAGAACAGCGAGAAGCAGGAATTACGGTTGTTGTGAGGAGTTCGGAAGGTATCAAATAGATCCGAGAGAATGTCGAGAGTCTGCTCGCCGAGAGCAAAGCACGCTTCATCCGTTACGGAAAGAGTAACGCGGGTGCCTGCTTTTGCAGGGGAACCGTTTTTATCGGTAACGCGTACGGTCACCTTGACTTCATCGCCGGGCTTATACTCGGTCTTTTCGGGGATTATCTCAACTTTAAGATTGTTGTTTGCCGTGTAATCATAGCGCGGTACCGAGCGCAGCTGTGTAAAACCGCTGTTTTCGAGCACCGTTACGTTTACGCAGGCGCCGTGTATCATTTCCGCCTTGTACGGTATCTCGAATATAGGCGAAGAGGTAACGAAATGATCGCAGGTGTCACCGTAATATACGGTAACAAGATAAGTACGCAGAGTGTCCGTCGCCGCAGGGTATTCGGTCACGGTGTATTTCATCATATCGCCTATGCTGTAATGCTCCTTGTCGCTTTCAAGCACAAGACCCGAGTACATAGAATCATAATAGTTTATGTCGCGGCTCGATGCACTTACGCGGAGCGTGTATTTTCCGTAGGTGACGGTGTAATAATGATAGCCGTTGAAGCTTTGGTCTTCTTTAATATGGTCTAGGCGGATAACTCCGTCGTTAAATACCCGCACTTCGGTCTTTACTGTCTCCTCGCGTCTGTCATAGGTGAAGTTTTCGCGGGTCACCTTGTTTATTGGGTCATATTCGGTACCGAGGCTACGGCGCACGTAGGTGACTTTGGTAAGGATCACCTTTGCATCTCCGTCCATGGGCTTTCCGACTGTATTCTGCGGGAAAACGCTGTAGCTGAGGTCGGATTCGCTCTTTATAGCTGAGGTATCAACGCGGTTTAAAAGTACTTTGCTGTAGGAAACGCCGTTATCGCTTGCAGTTTCGGCGGTAAAGTAGTATTTGCTGTGGATATAGACTGCGGAACCTGAGGTGTAGAGATATGCTGTTTCCGTTCCCATAAGCTCTGCGGAGGCGGAAACGTAGGTGGGATAAGTGCTTGAAACGTCAGGATCGGGAAGTCTGTAGCTTACGGTCGCAGTACCGTCTTTTCCCGTTGTTACGTCAAAATTCTTGCGGCTTCCGGGGACGTTTGCAAATATGCGGAATTTTAGTCCGGATGCGGGCGTTCCGTCAAAGAAGGAAGCGGAAACAGTTATATCCGCGGTGTCGCCGGAAACATAGAAAAGCTTGTCAAACGTAAGTGAAGCGGTGTAAACCGGCTTATCCTCCGCGGTTACGCGCACGTATTTGGATAGGAGCGTTTTTCCGCTTTCATCAATAAAGCGAAGGGTGATGCTGTAGCCTGAGAAGCCTTCAAGCACGTAGCTTCCCTCAAATGAGCCGTCGGAATTGACGGTAACGGGGTATTTTGCGCCTCTGTAGTTAACTTGAAGCCATATTTTTTCGGGAACCTTGCCGTATGCGGGAATAACGGCTCCGTCAAAATTGATCTTATCGTCGCCGAAATATACCTCGCGGTCAGTGAAGATGTATCCGTAATTCGGTTCGGAAACATTCTCATCAAATGAGCCGGGGAAGAGGAGCAGACTATCTCCGCCCTTTTCGAGCAGACAGATGGCGGCGTTTTTCTCTTTGGGTATCTCTATACGGACAACTCCGTCCTTATCCGTCTTGGCGGTAAGTTTGGTATAATTCGATCTATCGTTTTTGACGGAAAAATCGGCGTGCTTTTCAAAGAACTCCGCGCTTACGGAAACATTATCTTCGGGCAGTCCGTCCTTTGCCGCCCATATGATAAGCTCATCGTTATTATTTTCAAAATACGCGGAAATACCGCTTACCTGCAAAAGCGCCTGAACTGTCTCGTTTACAGTTTTGCCGTTGTACTTGACAGCTACCGTAATATTTACAAGGTAAGCACCGTTTTCAAGCTTGGGCAGATATGCGTAATACTGGCGTCCTCCGGAGCCGCTTGCGTACTTTACGGAGCCGCTTGAGACCTTAGTAAGTCCGCTTGCCGGGTACTTGTATGCCTCGCCGTTTGCAATAAGCTCGGCACCCTTTTCGTTAAATTCCTTTACCGCGCTGAGCATAGCGGCGTGATTGCGGTATGCAAACACTTCTGCCCTGACGTCTGCCAGCTCTGCATTAACACCGTTCCTTGCATAGAAGCTGAATCCGTATACCGCTTCCTCGCCCGCTTTTGTAATCAAAGCGGCGGGACTGAGCGAAAGATAATACTTGCGCTCATCCTGCAGGGAGGAATTTGCTTCGGTACGGAAGCGCAGGGTAATATCCTCGGCAAGCATCTCTCCGCTAACCGAGGGAAGCTCTTTTTTGAGCGTTACGGTGTATTCAGTGTTTTTATCGAGCTTCTTTTGAGGTATCAGTACAAGGCGCCTGCCGTTGGGGTAAAGTTCTGCCTTATATTCAAATTCGGGTTCAACGGAAACGTAATCGGAGATGTCGGTTCCGCTCTTCACCTGAGATGTGAACTCAAATTCGATCCCAGTGTTTATCGGCACGTTCGATGCCAGATGCGCGGGAATGGAGGATGAGAGGGCAAACACACTTTCCGTTTGAAATGCAAAGGATATCTGCGCCTTGCCGTCACTTCCAAGGGAGAGGCGGTATACTGTGCCCGCATCAAGTTCGGTTTCGGGAGTTACCGTATATTCGGTATCGGAAAGACGGTCGATCTTTATTGCCGTTTCCGGATAAACGGACAGATATTCCGTCACCGTTGAGGTGTCAGTCGGCTTTTCAAAGCGCAGGGTAAAGGCTGTGTCGGTTGGTACGGTCCGTCCCGCACCGTCCCTTGCCGTAACGCTGACAGAGCACAGCTCATCGGGAAGTCCGGTGCCTGTGGGCGCACTTCCTACAAGAGTTGCGGGCAGCTCGTAGCCTTTTCCCGCATCTATGGTTACGGGCGGCTTTTGAGGCGCGCACGAAAAAAGAACGGGCGCTAACATGGCCGCTGCCAGCAGTATTGCGAGTATCCTTGTTGTTTTCATATTTATATTGCCTCCTTGGCGTGATACCTATTAGACGGAAAAAAGTCCAAAATGTTCCGGGGTTTGGTAAAAAACTGCTATTTTCACAAAGACATAGGGTGAAAATTGTGCATATACAACAAATGCGCGCTCAGTCTTGAGCGCGCATATAGGATCTTTCTTTTTTATAGGTCTTGGAAGTACGGCGCAGAACAAACAGAGCACAGCGGCGCAAAAACAAGGAAGCGCACCACAGCCTTACGTAAATCTTATACCAAAGCGGCTTTGAAAAATCAATGTATTTTTCTCCGCGCAGTATACCGTCTACGCAGCCTATCACCGAATCCTTGTGTATTCGTTCCTTTTTTATCTGGTTGTCGCCGCACATAATGATCGTGCCGTCTTTTTCGCACTTGAGTGCGCGGTGTGCGATTATTCCGTGGGCATTTGAATACACAAGCACGTCGTATTTTTTCGGTTCGCGTGCAAGCGGCTTTATGCACATTCTGTCGCGCGAATTGGCAATGAGCGGAAGCATGCTCGTTCCCTTGCCCTGCACAACGGCAAAGCCGTGAATGCGGAGCGCTTCTTTGAGCGAAAGTGCCTCTGTGTTTTGGTTATTCATCAAGCAAACCTGCGGCTCTTATGGCATCCACAAAGGCGCGGATGTCCTTTTCTGCCGTTGCTTTATCAGTTTCATAGCTTTCAAGCATAGCCTCGGTCATTGCGGCCTCGTCGGTATCGTTCTCAAGCAGCTTCCAGAGAAATGCGCCGGTGGGATTGAGGCGTATCATTCCCTTAAACTGCATTGCAGCTTCGCCTACGGCGATAACGACGTTCTCGCCTGCTACCTCTCTCATGAGAAAGCCTTTTTTGATCTTCATAATTCCTCCGTCTACGCGTCTTCGCGTTCAAAGTGATACTTTTTGGCGTGGGTACAGATGCTTTGCACTATTCCTATCATCATATAAAGTGAAAGCACGGACGAGCCTCCGTAGCTGATGAAGGGAAGCGTTATTCCGACAACGGGAAGCATAGCAAGCGCCATCCCCACGTTTTCCGTGACCTGCGCGAAAAGCAGAGCTCCGCATCCCACGGCAATATACGCACCGCAATCCTTGCGTGCGTGGATAGCAATGATAAATATCCTGATAATGAGCACGGCAAACAGCAAAACTACAACGGCGCAACCTAAAAAACCGAATTTTTCGCCTATCATAGCAAGGACAAAGTCGTTGTTTGCCATCGGAACGTCCTCGTAATAACCGCCGCCGTTAAGTCCGGTTCCGAATATACCGCCTGCAGTGATGGCACGGCGGGACATGAGCGCCTGCATACCGAAATCCGTGGGATCAAGCTCGGGATTGAAGCCGACAAGTATCCTCATTCGCTGATACTCGCCAAGATGCGGCCACACGTACGGAAATGCTATAACGGCAAGCGTGCCGCCGATTACGTAGTACCAAATACTGAGACCCGCCGCAAACATCATCGCAAATGCTATAACGATGTATACGAGCGCGGTGCCGAGGTCGTCCTGCAAAAACACAAGACCTGCAAGCACCCCGACGTGTAAAAGCAGGCGAAGCACGGAAAGCGGCCGGTTTAACTTGGGGCGGAGCACCTCAAGATGCTTTGCAAACGTCACTATCAAAAACAGCTTCACAAATTCGGACGGCTGAATGGTCAGCGGTATGCCGGGTATCTGTATCCAGCTTTTTCCGCCGAATTTACCCGTGGAGCCGATGACGAGTGTGAGCAGGAGAGCTGCCGCGCCGCCGATGAACAGCGGCAGCGAGAGCTTGTCGCAGATGTCCTGATAATCAAGCGTTGCTATCATCAAAGCAAGCGCAATGCCCAGCGCCGTTGCAAACGACTGGACCAAAACGCGGCTCACGCCGTACACCTCTCTTGCTCCCCAGTGCGTAAGTATGCCGATAAAGGAAAGCGAGAGTACGCATATTACGATAATGGGGTCAAGATGACTGAGGCGCCGTCGTATGGAATTGAAAAACGAACTCATTCGCGGCACCTCCGTGGATCTTCAAATATTAAGATTAATATGCGTTGCCCCAGTAAAGAAGAGTGTCTGCGTCTTTGCCGCAGCATACGCACTTGTCTCCGTTAGGTTCAATTCCGAAGGGAATGCAGCGGGAGCTTACGCCCGTGAGCTCTTTTACCTTCTTTTCACACTCGGGGGAGCCGCACCACATAGCGCGGATGAATCCGTCGCCGTTCTTTTCGAGGACTTCTTTGATCTCGTCCGTGGTCTTGCAGTCGTAGGTTCGCTTCTCGCGGTTTTCAAGCGCTCTCTTGAAGAGGCCGTCGCGTACTTCGGTCAGCTTGTTTTTAACTGCCTCACCGATGTTCTCGAGGGGAAGAACGGTCTTCTCTCCGTTGTGGCGGGTAGCTACTACACAGCAGCCGTTCTCAATGTCGCGGGGACCTATCTCAATACGTACGGGTACACCCTTCATCTCGTACTCTGCAAATTTCCAGCCTGCGCTGTTTTCGCTTGCGTCAAGCTTTGCGCGGACACCTGCAGCCTTGAGCTGCTCGGTAAGAGCGGTTGCCGCCTCTATAACACCTTCCTTGTGCTGAGCAACGGGAATGACGATGGCCTGAGTGGGCGCGATCGCAGGAGGAAGAACAAGACCGTTATTATCGCCGTGGGTCATTATGATAGCGCCGATAAGACGGGTGGTAACTCCCCAAGATGTCTGGAAGGGATAGCACTTCTTGTTCTCTCTGTCGGTGTACTGAATATCGAATGCCTTTGCAAAACCGTCGCCGAAATAGTGGGAGGTGCCTGCCTGAAGCGCTTTGCCGTCGTGCATAAGAGCCTCGATAGCGTAAGTTGAAACAGCGCCGGCGAACTTGTCGCTTTCGGTCTTCTTGCCCTTAACTACCGGAATAGCAAGAGCCTGCTCACAGAAGTCGGCATATACGTCAAGCATACGCTCGGTCTCGATGATAGCCTCCTCCGCTGTCTCATGGATGGTGTGGCCTTCCTGCCACAAAAACTCTCTGGAGCGGAGGAAGGGACGTGTGGTCTTCTCCCAACGCACAACGCTTACCCACTGGTTATAAAGCTTGGGAAGATCGCGGTAGGAGTGAATGATACTGGAGTAATGCTCACAGAAAAGAGTCTCGGAGGTGGGGCGTACGCAAAGGCGCTCCTCAAGCTTTTCGCTTCCGCCGTGTGTTACCCAGGCAACCTCGGGCGCAAAGCCGTTTACGTGGTCTTTTTCTTTGTTTAAAAGACTCTCGGTGATGAACATAGGCATACATACGTTCTCATGTCCGAGCTCCTTAAAGCGTTTGTCAAGGATCTTCTGTATGTTTTCCCAGATAGCGTAACCGTAGGGACGGATGACCATACAGCCCTTAACGCTGGTGTACTCGATAAGCTCTGCTTTTTTTACTATGTCGGTGAACCATTTTGCAAAATCCTCGTCCATGGAGGTGATCTGTTCTACCTTTTTCTTGTTGTCTGCCATAATAACCCCTTTGGAAAAATGGAATATAATAATTAATAAGGGTATTCTATCATAGTAAAGTGCGGATGTCAATGTTATGCAGACAAAATCTGCCGATAATTATGCGGTTTTCGGCACAAAAAGTATTCGTTATATGCCACAAAAATATCATTACCATAGAGCGTTAAATTCGTTAATATTGCACAAGCCGATGTGAGCTGAAATCGCAGAGTTTTGTTGAGAAAAACGGTGAAAATTGCGGAATATGAGCCCTGTTTTTCGCCGAATCGGAGGTTCCCGTGTCCGCGCACTGCTTATTATTATATTATTAGAATTAAAATATTGGACAAAAGCATTGAAAACGGAGAAAAGCTGTGGTATAATACGCAGATAGTAAAGTATATTGGAGAGGTATGTCCGAAGGTAATGCGAACGGAGGCGCGTATGGATAGCGGAATTAATATGTTCGGATATTCGTGCAGAGTAAAGCTGTGCGGCGTTTATATGCGCCGTTGCGTGCTTACGGTATTGCTTTGGGTGATCATCTGCATCGTAAACGTTTTTGCGGCGCTTTGGATGCAATCGCCTGCGGCGATAGTGCTTGCGCTGTTCATTGAGATACCGCTTGTTATACTCACCGCGCCTGTGTTTAAGCAGGAATACGATTACGAGATAGAGGACGGCACGCTTACCGTTGCACGGATAAGCGGAGGCTCGCGCCGCAGGGAGGTAGCCGAAATACCCCTGCGTAAGGTGATACTTGTTGCGCCGATGAACAACGACGTTCTACGCAAATGCGAAAACGAGAGACCCGCACGTACGGTTGACGTTACGAGCGGCGCACCTGATGCTGATGAAGCCGTTATGCTTTACCCCGATGAAAAGGGAAGACTTACGATGCTCTTATTTGATGCAAACGAGCGGTTTTTCAGGGCCGCAAGATTTTACTGTCCGTCGGCTGTAAGCCGTTTTTGAGGCGAGGATATGTACGATTTGGAAGAAAAACTCAAAACATACGCAAAGATAGATCTCGGCGCTCTGGAAAGAAACTATCTTGCCATAAAGAAGCGCATAGGGGAAGAGACGCCCGATTGCGAGCTTATGTGTGTTGTAAAGGCCGATGCTTACGGCCACGGTACGGAAAGGTGCGTAAAACGTCTATCAAGTCTCGGCGCCGTTTGCTTCGGTGTTTCCTGCATAGAGGAGGCGCGTGAGGTAAAGCGTTACGCATCCGAAAACAGCAAGATACTTATACTCGGCTATACGCCCGTTGAAAATGCGGATGAGCTTGCAAAAGAGGGATTTATACAGACCGTCTACAGTCTTGAATACGGTACGGCTCTTTCAGAATGCGCAGTCCGCAACGGCGAGACCGTGCGCATACATCTGAAGCTCGACACCGGAATGAACCGCCTCGGATTCTATGCCGAGGATGCCGAAGCCTGCACACGCGAGCTTCGCAGTGTAATGGCACTTCCTTATCTGCACACCGAGGGTATATTTACTCATTTTGCGTGTGCCGACAGTGATGAAGCGGACGCGACCGAGCGCCAGCACGCAAGCTTTATGCGCGTTATCGAAATGCTCGGAGATGAGGCTAACGGACTTTGCCTACACTGCTGTAACAGCGCCGCCGCGCTCAGATATCCGCGGTTCAGACATTCGATGGTGCGTGCCGGCATAATTCTGTACGGCCTTTCTCCGGACAGATGCTATACGCTTCCCTTGAAGCTTGAACCGGTGATGACGTTTATGACGACTGTGATGCACGTGCATACCTTGCGCGCGGGTGAAAGCATCAGCTACGGAGGCCGTTTTACAGCCGATAAGGATATGAGGATAGCCACCCTCGGAGTCGGTTATGCGGACGGATTTCTGCGGGCATTCTCTCAGGGCGGCGAAGTTCTGATAAACGGCGTGCCTGCGCCCGTTGTCGGCAGAGTATGTATGGATCAATGTATGGTAGACATAGGAGATAACGACGTAAAGACAGGTGACCGCGCCATAATATTTGACAGCGAGGGAAAAAATATTGAACGGCTTGCCGCGTTTGCGGACACGATATGCTATGAGCTTATCTGCCTTGTCGGCAAGCGTGTCAAAAGGATATCGAATGATGAATGACCCCCTGAGAGGGAGGAAAGTAAATGCAAAACAACACAAATGACCGCAATGCGTTTCCAAAAAGGCGTGTTGCCGCGGTCATACTCATACTTGCCGTGTGTATGGCAACGGCGTTTGCCCTAGGCAGAGGTCTACGCACGGAGAGTAACGACGAGGTGACGATCCCCGAGGACACTCTGGCCTCGCTTGGCACGGACGTTGTACCCGATGAGGCGGTTACGATAAAACCCGGCGGAATTGAGGACTACGGAGGAGAGACCTTTAAGGTGCTCGTTACAAACACGGAGCGCCTCACCTCCTTTAACGGAGGCGAAGCGCCGAGCTACCTTTCAAGCACAAGCGCAGAGGCAGCCGAAAGGCTTGCATTCGATCTGAATATCAGTCTTAAAACGGTAAAGCTCGACCACCCCATATCCTACGTTATGGCGGCAAAGGCGGCAAACGAGGGCGATACGGCGGATCTTTTGGTGCTTGATCTTTATGCGGACACCGCATCTGAATTAAAGCACGATACTACAGACCTGCTTGCGGGCGGCCTGCTTGCGGACCTGAAAACGGTGGATGGTATAGACCTGTCCTCTGCCGGATATTACAAGGACATAAACGAAGCGCTGTCCGTCTGCTCGCGCACTTATCTTGCGGCAAGCGATGCAACAGTCGGCTTCAGAGATTCGCTTGCGGGTGTTATATTTGATAAGCGGCTTGTTGGTGCAGAGGAACTCGGAAAGCTCGTTTCCGAGGGGAAATGGACACTTGATGCCCTTGCAGAAAAAGTGAAAACGCTCGGCGACAAAGCTCTTGATACCGACTGCGCCGATGCGGTCATCTGGATGCTCGGTATGGGCGCAAGGGATGCCGTTCCCGCCGCGGACGGATTCAAAGTTTCCGTTACCGACGGAAATGCGGTTGAAAATTTCGGCAGACTGAAGAGCTTGCTTTACGGAAACGTCCGTGCAGACGGTACGGTAGGACAGGCGGGTGCGGCATTCCGCATCGGCACTGTCAGTGAGTTCGGCTCACTTGATAAAGCGGTATACGGTCTTCTTCCTCTACCTAAGCCGGAGGCAGCGGCTCAGTACGTATCTGTCGCTGACCCTGCAAAGGCTACCGTGCTTGCCATAACCTCGTTTTGCAATGCCCCCGCAAGAAGCGGCAAGGTAATGAATCTGCTCGTTAACCGCTCTGCCGAGGAATTTGCAAAGGAATATACCGCAGACGTGTGCGGTACGGATGAGGCAAGCAAAAACAGCATCGAAATGATGCAGCAGAACAGAGCGATATACGTAATTGCCGTGCTCGGATATCCGGATACGCTTGAGGATGCGTGCGAAACGCTTATCCTTGGCAAAAACGACGATCTTACGGCGTTTTTGAAGCAGAGAAGCTATTTTCTGCAGAATGCGCTTGATATAATAGTTTCCGACATACTTGAAAGCATCGAGGAAGCGACAAAATAAAGATATTGAAAGATGGGCATTGCCCGGAAAGGAACATAAAATGGCAAATTTACTTTCGGAGAATGACAAGAGAACATGCAGATGCGGAGAGCTCAGTGAAAAGGATATAGGTAAAAACGTTACCGTTATGGGTTGGACACAGCGCCAGCGCGACCTCGGTCAGCTTATCTTTATCGACCTGCGCGACAGAAGCGGTATTATTCAGCTCTCCTTTGACAAGGAGACCTCTGCTGATAGCTTTGAGACCGCATACGGCGTAAGAAGCGAGACCGTTCTTATGGCTAAGGGCGTGGTACGCAGCCGCGGAGAAAATGCGATAAACCGCAAGATACCCACGGGCGCAATTGAGATAGCGGTAAAAGAGCTTACGGTGCTTTCCCGCTCCGAGACTCCTCCCTTTGAAATAGTTGAAAACAGCCAGGTGCGTCCCGAGCTCCGTATGCGCTACCGTTACCTTGACCTGCGCCGCCCCGACCTTGCGAGAAACATTATCGCAAGAAGCGAGATAGCGCGCATCACAAGAGAATATTATATGGGCGAGGGCTTCCTCGAGATCGAGACCCCCAACCTTATCGGACCTACCCCCGAGGGAGCACGCGATTATCTTGTACCCAGCCGCGTTCATCCCGGTAAGTTCTACGCGCTTCCTCAGTCCCCCCAGCTTTACAAGCAGCTTCTTATGGTATCCGGCTTTGCCCGTTATTTCCAGCTTGCCCGCTGCTTCCGCGACGAGGATCTGCGCGTTGACCGCCAGCCCGAGTTTACGCAGATAGATACCGAGTACTCATTCGTTACTCAGGAGGACGTTATCGCTACCACCGAGGGGTACCTCAAGAAGGTGTGGAAGGAATTCAGAGGCGAGGATATAGAGCTTCCCCTGCCCCGTCTTACCTATGCCGAGGCAATGGAGCGCTACGGTTCCGATAAGCCGGACGTACGCTTCGGCTTTGAGCTGACGAACATTTCCGACATTGCGGCAAAGACCTCCTTTAAGGTATTTACCGGCTGTATCGATAACGGTGGAAGCGTACGCGCCATCAACGTAAAGGGCGGCGGTTCGATGCCCCGCAAGGAGATCGACGGTCTCGGCGAGTTTGCAAAGACCTATAAGGCAAAGGGACTTGCCTGGTACAAGATGAACAAGGGCGAGGTCTCCTCCTCTTACGCAAAATTCCTCACCGAGGAAGAGAACAAGGCTATTCTTGAGAGAATGAATTTCGAGGACGGCGACCTTATATGTATCGTTGCCGATAAGGATGACACTGTATTTGCTGCTCTCGGTGCACTGCGTTGCGAGTGCGCGAAACGTCTCGGTCTGCTTGATCCCATGGAGACCAAGCTTCTTTGGGTCACCGACTTCCCGCTCTTTGAGTACTCCGAGGAGGACGGCAGATATTATGCAAAGCACCATCCCTTTACTATGCCCAATCCCGAGGATCTTGATAAGCTTGATACCGACAGAGGAAACGTACGCGCTATTGCATACGATATCGTTATGAACGGTACAGAGATAGGCGGCGGCTCTATAAGAATACACGACCCTGAGATCCAGCAGAGAATGTTTGCCGCACTCGGCTTTACGCCCGAGGAGGCACAGGCAAAGTTCGGCTTCCTGCTTGATGCGTTCAAGTACGGCGTACCTCCTCACGGTGGTCTCGCATTCGGATTTGACCGTCTTGTAACTCTGCTTCTCGGGCTTGAGGATATACGCGACGTTATCGCATTCCCGAAAGCACAGAATGCTTCCGAGCTTATGACCAAGTGCCCTGCAGAGGCTGATGCCAAGGCTCTTGAGGAGCTTTCCATTGCAATTACCCGTACCGAGGAAGAGTAAAAACGGTATGCAAGATACTGTCAATGCGGCACGCTTCGGCGTTCTGCTGATAGATAAGCCGGAGAATATGACGAGCCACAATGCGGTAAGCCGCGTTCGAAGGCTTTTTAACACCCGCGAGGTGGGGCATGCCGGCACGCTTGACCCAAATGCCACCGGCCTGCTGATACTTCTTGTGGGCAGAGCCGTAAAGGCATCCGAGTATTTTTGCGACGGTGATAAGAGCTACTCGGCAAAAATGCGGCTCGGTTACGTCAGCGATACAGAGGATATATGGGGCGAGGTGAAAGCCACCGATGCCCCGGTGCCCGGCGCAGCCGCGGTCAAAGACTGTGCACCGCGGTTTACGGGCAAGATCATGCAGGTGCCGCCGATGTACAGCGCGCTTAAAAGGGATGGGCAAAAGCTCGTTGACCTTGCAAGAAGCGGTAAAACGGTGGAAAGGGAGGCAAGACCCGTTACCGTACACTCGCTTGATATAAATGAGTGCGGAGACGGGGAATATGCCCTTGACGTGACCTGCTCCAAGGGTACTTACATTCGCACGCTTTGTGCGGATATAGGCGGATATCTCGGATGCGGAGCAGTAATGAGTGCGCTGAGGCGCACAGCCGCCTGCGGCTTTAAGCTTTGCGAAGCGCATACGTTTGAGGAGCTTGAGGATATGTCCGAGGAAGAGCGCTACAGCTTGCTTCTGCCTACGGAAAGTGCATTTGAGGAGCTTCCCGCCGTGCGCCTTCCGGATTTCTTTGCTACGCTTGCCCATCGCGGCAACGAGGTATATCA
>JAZQJQ010000161.1:0-18023 GCA_045541735.1 Eubacteriales bacterium | reverse complement strand
AGAACAGATTGTTAACAAGGATTTCAGCACTCTCAACGAGCGGAGGCTCGCCGGGACGGAGCTTCTTGTAGATCTCCTTGAGCGCCTCGTCGCGGAAGGAGGTGCCCTTCTCGATAGCGGTGCGGCGTGCATCGTCCTTTTCAAATGTAGCGGTGATCTTGGGATCATCGCCGAACATAGCGATAATATCCTCATCACTTTCAACGCCGAATGCACGGATGAATACGGTGATGGGGAGCTTGCGGTTCTTATCTATCTTTACGTAGAAAGCATCGTTGGCGTCGGTCTCATACTCGATCCAGGCGCCGCGATAAGGGATAATGGTCGATGAATACATCGCCTTACCCGTTTTGTCTATATCACTGCCGTAGTAAACCCCGGGGGAACGGACGAACTGGGAAACGATAACTCGCTCCGCACCGTTGATAACGAAGGTTCCGTTCTCCGTCATCAGGGGGAAGTCACCCATATAGATCTCGGATTCCTTGACCTCTTCCGTAACCTTGTTTGTAAGGCGTACAGTAACTTTTAGGGGTGCTGCGTAGTTAACGTCGCGCTCCTTACACTCTTCTACCGGATACTGAGGCTTGGAATCAAGAGAATATCCGATAAAATCGATAGAGAGATTGCCCGAATAATCCACAATGGGAGAAACGTCCCTAAGCACCTCGGGAAGTCCCTCTTCAAGGAACCATTCGTACGATTTTTTCTGCACCTCTATCAGATTCGGCATTTGGATAGGGGCTTCGATTTTGGAAAAGCTCATTCTTTCGTTGCTGCCGAGTTTCTGAGGTTTGAGCATACTTTTGATCACTCCATTTCATAAATTAGAGATCGCCGCCGACCCTTGCGGAAACAAACGCCGCAAAGAACCTACCGGCTCCTGACCATAGGACAAGCGATTATAATGCAGTGTATTATTATAGCAGGGGTTTTCTAAAAAGTCAAGCGGTTTGGAAAAAAATATAAAAAAAGGAGCAGTGCGATATCGCACTGCTCCGTAAGACCTATTCAGTTATCAGTCATTAACTCTCTTCTTGAGAAATACCATAGCCGCTGCTGCAACAAGGCAAGCTGCGCTGATAGCGAATACTACAGCGGAAGCGTCACCGGTAGAAGGAGTGGGCTCGGGATCTGCGGGAGCCTCGGTAGTAACTACAGGAGCATCGGTAGCGGGAGCATCAGTAACAGGTGCATCGGTAACAGGTGCATCGGTAGCAGGTGCATCGGTAGCAGGAGCCTCGGTAGTAACGGGATCGGTAACTACGGGAGCGTCAGCCTCGAGCTTGCCGGAGCCGATGGTGCCGTTATAGGTGTACTCCTCGATTGCAGTGAAGGTCTCCTTGTTAAGCTTATCGGAAGACTCAACAGCAGCCTTAATAGCGGGGTCAACAAGGAGCTTCACGTTGCTGAGGAGGGTGTTAGCTGCGTGGTTGGTAAATGCGGAGGTACCGGAAATACCGTAAAGGATGGTATCGCCGTTCGTGTCGGTGGAGGTTCTGTCGCCGCCGTTGTAGCCATCAAAGCTCTTGGAGATATCAAAGTTCTTGGTAAGAACGATCTGAACGTCGCCAACGAAGCCGGTGGTCTTCTGGTCGCCGGTAGCGAGCCAGTTGGTGATGGTACCGCCGTCGATAACTACGAGCGCGGTGTTAAGGTTGATCTTATCCTTGGTGGAACGGTTACCGAATGCAAGCTTTGCGATCTCAGCATCGCCTGCAACCTCAACGATCACCTTACCGGTAATGTCGGAGGGGAAGTTAGAGCGGGCAGCACCGATGACCTCCTGGAACTTACCGCTCTTGAGGGTAATGTGAGTATCCTTGGAAGGATCGCAGTCAGAGGTGCCGTTGTTATCAGCGCCTACAACGTAAAGCTGAGGGAAGGTGCCCGCATCGTTGGTTACGTTAACGCCTGCATCAAAGGTGATGTGGTTAAAGCGTGCACGGATGACCCAAGTGGACTTGAGGTTTACATTTATGTTCGTAAAGGTGGTGTCGCCGCCGAGCCAAAGGTGACCGGTGCCGGAAGCGTAGATACCGCCGTTATAGTCGGTACCGTTGTACTTGGTGGTAAGAGTGATGTGGCCTGCGTGAGCGGGAAGCTGATGCTCAGCCTTGCTCTCGTACATATTTACGAAAACGATGGTGCCGTTCTCATCGCCGATAGCGGCGAAAGCATCAACGAGGTTGCCAAGGGGCTTGTCGGCAGCGGAACCGTCGCCGGTACCGTCCTTACCTACGTAAACTACCTTATCGGCAGCTGCTGCAGGAGCCGCAATAACGGGCACGAGCGCTACTACCATAAGGCACGCGATAATCATAGCTATGATCTTTTTCATTGTCTTATGTTCCTTTCATTTTTTTGCACAAGAGTGCAATATTGTTTTACTAAATACAAGTATACATTAGTCGGATATTTTTTGCAATATTATTATGTTAAAATTTTGTTCACAATTTTGTTGTGCTTTTTTTGTGCGATTTGCCATAAAACGTACTTGATCAAACATATTTCGAACGGTTTATAAAGCCAAAGCTGTTAATATGGGAGGGGAAAACCCCTCCCATATCCGGATCATTTCTCTTTTTTCTTCTTTGCGGCAATAAGACCCACAGCGGCGGCAGCACCGACTCCGGCGCCGACAGCTGCAACAGCAGCGATCACGGCTGCGTTATTGCCCTCCCCGGAGGGTTCCTCTGTGACAACATCACCTGTACCCGCTTCAGTATCAAGAGTGTCAAGAACATCAAGGCTCTGCGTAGTAACGAATATCTCCGCGCTGTTCTTCACGTCCACGCTTGCTGTTATCTCGTAAACATCGAAGATGTTCGATGCTCCATCGTTTGCAAACGGCAGCGCCTCCGCATCCGCGGTTATGTGTGTTATCTCCGCATTTTCGCCGTTTATCCTTGCCTCTGTTATCTGTTTGTCGGAATGGATGCGTATTTTTACGGTACGCAACGTATTTCCAGTTTCGAATTTACCCTGCGCCGCTCCGATATCTATACGCCATACCGCGTTTGCCGCCTCGGTAACGCTGATATTTGTCTTACGGTACACGCCGTCAAGATACGCTTCCGTCTCTCCGTCATCCTCGTAGAGAGTGAACTCGGTATTTCCAAGCCCGTATATATTCACGGAAAGCTCTTCCCAATCCGCACCCTGCATAGGAGATACGACCTTGCTTACGGGAATAGCCGCACCCTTGCGGATATAAATGGGCATTACGTCCGTTCCGCCGGTCACGGTGACCGTCTTAGGGCCTGTTATCTCCTCACCCGTAAACGCATTTACCCACGTTCCATCGGGGATGAATACCTCTCTTGCAGACATGTTTCTGCCTAACGTGGGATCGCATACAAGGTACAGCACCGCATGAGCCCCCAGCTCAAAATATTCAACGGTGATCTCATAGGTCTTTCCGGCTTCCAGCTTCTTTGAGGTGTTGACAAAAGGCTTTACCTGATTTACCGTGAAGCCGTTTGTCCATTGTCTGCCGTCTATGTAGATCCTGGAGCCGTCATCGGCAAGCGTACCGATATAGCAATCGTATTCCGGCGTGATAGTGCCTGTATAACGAGCGGTGAAATAATCCGCGTTGACCTCTGGCGCGGGAGAGTTTCTATCCCAATTGAAGTCTATATTGCTTACGTTCTCCGTTCTTACGGGAGCTCCGATGAAATACGCGCTCTCGGGTGTTCCCTTCTGCACGTTATAGTATCTTGCGGTAAGTCCCGTGTTGCCTTTTTCGTCCTTGAGCCAAGAAGAGGGTACTACCTCGTGTCCGTCACCCTGAGTGCTCCAGAAGGGCGCAACCAGTATATCCTCACCGATAAGATACTGCGTATTGTCTGCAGATTCCGCATATTCGGGATAATGGAAATCAAGCCGGCGCATAAGCGGCATACCGCTTTCGTAATTCTCACGCGCCAGCATATAATAATAGGGCATCAGATGATAGCGCATATTGAGAAAATCCGTTATGACCGCCTCGGCATCCGAACCGTAGCTCCACGGGAAATGCTCGTTCTTTGCGCTGAGAGTGGAATGCACACGGGTCGAGGGAGAAAACGCACCGTACTGCATCCAGCGCAGAAAGTTATTTTCCGTTACGGTATCGTTATGTCTGAAGCCGCCGAGATCGCTTGAAATATATGGGGATGCACCGTTAACACCGCCCAAGACCATCTGCTCTATCTCTCTGCGCAGCTGAAGAGCGTGGCCGTAGATATCGCCCGTCCACTGCACGCCGTATCTGTGGCCGATAACAGATGGATCGTTCGATATATAGCCGTTCTTTATCCAGTCTACGTTTGAAAGCATCAGCACACGCTCCTGATACTCTCCGTCCTTAGTCTCGGCGTGGTATTTTTCCATTGTGTCATAGTAAAGCACCTGACCGATGGTGGAGAAAAGCACATCGTGGTAAGGTGATTTTATGCTGTACGACCAGTTGCGGTCATACCACCAGCCGTCAAGACCCATCTTCAGAAGAGAGGTGATACCTTCGCTCTGCCACTTCAGCTCTGCGGGGTTTGTAATAGCCAGATCCGTTTTGTGCGTGTGGTCGTTAAAGAGCACAAGCACTCCCGCCTCTTCCGCCTCTGCAAGGAATCCCTCCATATCCGGGTAGAGCTCTTTGTTTGTTTCGTAGCCTACACCGCTTCCTCCGTTACCGCCCACACTTGTGTTTTTCCATTCAGTGTCAATAACTATCATATCGAGCGGAATTTCCTTTTTGCGGTATTTGGCAATCATCGCAAGCTTCTCATCTGAGGTGTAATTCGTCCACTTGGAGTACCAAGAGCCCAGAGTTTTGATATCGGAAAGCATCGTGCTTCCCGTAAGCTCCGTAAACTCCTTTCTCAGCTTTGCGGAATCACCGAGAGAAACAAGCACGTAGATATCCGTGGTCTCAGTGCGTCTCCAGCCGCTTGAAGCATCCTTACTTCCGTTATAGGTAAGGCCCCCCTCGTCGGGGATAATACCGTTATCTATGAGCACAAAAGCATCGGGAGTTTCGGAAGGAGACGGCAAGGAGGCATAAAAGCCGTGCTTTTCCGTTTCAAAATAACCGTATATCTGCTTTCCCTTACTGTCAAACACGCGTACCGATGCGGCTGTTGCTCCGTTTTTGGGAATGTTCACGGTAAAACGTGGTGTGGAGAGGATGACCGTGTCCCCATCCTCGTCACGTGCGACTCGCTCGCCGTCAAAACGGCTCCTGTTTTCAACTATCAGGGTGTTTTCATCGGTAAATTTTCCGTTGGTGCTTTCCTCTATGCGGATAATGCCGTCGGACAGTATCTGTATGCGCAGGGTGTCCGTTTTATACGTGTAAATACCGCTTTCAATTGCCGTTTTTTCGGTAAGCTTTACCGTTTCTTTACACTTTTCGCATGTCATAGTTATCACGGTTCCGTTTTTCTCGGACGTGAACTTATGCTCCGTGCATTCCGCTGCTGCCTTGGATACTCCGCACACCGAGCACACGCCGTCACTGTACTCATGTCCGCCGTTCTCATTTTTACAGTAATCGGCGATGCTTCCCTCTCTGTCGCCATAGCCTGCAAAAAGCTCCGTATACGTGGAAACGGCTGAAGCGCTTTCCTTGTTTACGTATATATCGAGGGAGGTCAGGCGTTTTCTTGCATTATAATCCACGTATTTTCCGGTAAATGTGATCTTTCCGTCCTTGATCATAAGGTTAGTATCAAAGGAGGCAACGTCACTGTTCTGATTGCCCATTGATATTTGATTTGAGATCGAAATATCTCCGATAACGTAAATATCACATCCCGAGGGAGAAACAAAAGAGGATGTACCCGTTGATCCCGCAATAAGGAAGCGAGTATGTACGGCGCCGCCTATCTCTATTGTCGCTTTTCCCGTAGACGTTTTGTCTATACCGCGGTTAAAACCGCCGATAAACCAATAGCTTCCGCTTTTTACGGTGATGTGATTGTCGCGGGAAAGATATTCTTCGCGCTCCGCGCCGGGTACGCATCCGCCCATAAGGTATACCTTGGTGCCTACCTCTCCGCTGAGGGTCGCCGTGCTGTGCATGACAAGGCCGTCACCCATCGTAAGGTGGTAGCCGCGTGCACAGATATTGATACCTCCCGTGTATGCGCCCGAGGATATCTTAATATCCCTTATCTCCGTATCTCCGCTGAGATGGTACTCATACACTCCGGCGAAAAGCAGAACAGACGAGCTGTCATATCCGCGCACCGTAATTCTGCCGCTGTGTGCAGGTTCAATGAACGCGGAGCGTGCAGTCCCCTCCTTGTTAAGCGGAACACGGTAATTTCCAATTATTACTATCTCTCCGCCATCGCATAGAATTTTATACGCTTCGGCGAGCGACCCAAGCGGGGCATCGGGCGAAGTGCCGCCCCCGTTTCCGCCCGTTTTTACGTACAAGCGTTCAGGTGCATCCTTCACGTCAAATGCAGTAAGTCCCATAACACATATACTCATGGCAAAAACGGCAAGAAAAATTTTTAAGACCTTTTTCATACCTACCTCCGTTTGAATTTTCATATACATTCTATCAAACAAATTTAGGCGTATCTATTGCATTTTGCTATGTATATTTGTTAAAATGATGCATATTGGACGGAGGCAGAGATATGAAGCCATACCACATAAATTTCCCCGTTTCGGACAAGCGTCTGCCGCATCTTTCGCCCATTATGGCGGGAAAGCAGCACTGCTATCCAAACTACTCCTACGGCCCTGTAATGCGGAGATACTATATAATGGAATACATCATTCAAGGATGCGGAGAATACATAGTAAACGGACGAAGCCACGTAGCAAATACAGGCGAAGCGTTTATCATAAAGCCATACGAAACACATCTGCTCCGTGCCGATGGAGATACCCCTTGGGAATACGTGTGGGTCGGATTTACGACCGATATGAAGCTGCCACGTGTTCTCGAGGAAAACTACGTTTTTGATGCAAGTACCGTAAAGGACGTTTTTCTGCGGCTTGCAGACGGAGACCACAAAAAACGCACAACTGCGGATTACGCCGCTGCGGTCTACGAGATATTTGCAAGACTGTACGCAGCAGAGGCCGATGCACAAATACCCGAAAACGACGCAATAGACCGCGCGGTCTCCATTATACGCCGCGAATATACGACCGTTACCGTAAACGAGCTTGCGGACAGACTTTTTATGAACCGATCATATTTCGGCACCCGCTTCAAAAAGAAAACGGGAATGTCACCGAAACAGTATATAGACAACACTCGGCTTAGCACAGCGGCAATGATGATGTGCGAGCTTGGATACACAGTTACCCAGGCAGCTCTCGCTACCGGTTATTCAGACGTTATGAGTTTTTCGCGGATGTACAAAAAGCATTTTGGGAAGTCGCCGCGAAGCAATATCGAAGCACGCGCTTCAAACAAGAAAACAATAGTACTTAAATAATGAAGGGGTGTAAAAAACAGAGTTTTTTACACCCCTTTACGTTCAAACGGTTCCGGTGATCACAACAACTGCCGTGCCGGGTTCAGAGGTCCAGACTCCGGTCGCCTCATCCTGGGTGAAAACCGCACCGGGAACGGTAATAACACCTGCGGCGGTGGCAAACTCACCCGTTTCCTCATTGTAGGTGTACTGGTCCGCTGTAAGCTCCACTCCGTCAAGTGTAACACTTTCGATGGTGATAGGCGGATCAAAGGTATCGGAAAGGATAACGTTATCCTCTGCCGTTGCGGGACAGCATCCGCTGTTTGCAATGGTGATGGTGTAGGTTATATCTCCATTGCAGGGCACTGTGCCGGGGCACAGCGCCTTCTCAATAGTAAGAAGCGGCTCGCACACCGCTTCGATAGTCTCGCTGTCCTCTGCTCCGCAAGATGTTGCCGTTGCGGTGTTTGTGATGGTTCCTCCGGGACAAGGGGGAGCGTAATCGTTTACTCTGACAGCATAAACAAGCAGACCGTTACCGCCTGCGGGAACGTCGATACCGCCAAATACAAGAGGCGACTGCGACGTTACCTCAGGCGCATCGGAAGGCTCTCCGTTTATAAAATACTGCACTGTTCCCTCAAGATAAGTGAGGGGAACCAATGTTCCGCCGCCGAAGGAGTATTCACCGAGATCGTCGGTAACGGTAAGACCCGTTATATCCTCGGTGCCTGCATTTGCAATGCTTACGGTGTAGGTTACTATATCGTTTACGCTGTAAACTCCGCGTACCGCATCCTTTTGCAAAGTGATTACATCGACCACCTCGCCCGTTACGGTGTTGGAGTTTACCGTTCTGTTGTTATAGGAAAGAGTTGCTCTGTTTGTGAAAACAGCCATATTGTTCCTCCAATGTTTTTTGAGGTTGCCCTCAGGACAGTATATAGAAAAAAAGAGAGTTTTGTGAAACTCTCTTTTTCAATGAATAATGAATAATGAAGAGTGAAGAGTGAACAATTAATGAAGAAAACCGATCAGCGGTTTTCAACCGAAATTATTCATTTTTCATTCTTTACTCATCCACTCCTTCGTCTTCTCAAGTGCAAGCTTCAAATACTGTCCGGTATACGAGTTTTCGCACTCAGCTACCTTTTCGGGAGTACCCGTGCAAACCACCTTTCCGCCGCCGTCTCCCCCCTCGGGACCGAGATCGATAACGTAGTCGGCGCATTTGATAACGTCCAGATTATGCTCAATAACAAGCACGGTGTTGCCGGCGTCAACAAGTCTTTCAAGTACTTCAAGCAAATGCTTCACATCTGCCGCCGCAAGACCCGTTGTCGGCTCATCGAGCACGTAGATGGTCTTGCCGGTACTGCGCTTTGCAAGCTCATACGCAAGCTTTACGCGCTGTGCTTCACCGCCTGAAAACGTAGTGGCGCTCTGACCGATCTTAACGTAACCGAGTCCCACGTCGCAAAGCGTTGACAGCTTGCGCGCAATGGCGGGAATATCCGCAAAGAAGGCAAGTCCTTCCTCTATCGTCATATCAAGAACGTCGCTGATATTTTTGCCCTTGAATTTTACCTCCAGAGTATCGCGGTTATAGCGCTTTCCTCCGCAGGCATCGCATTTTACGTATACGTCGGGGAGAAAATGCATCTCTATACATTTAACGCCGTCACCCTGGCACGCCTCGCATCTTCCGCCCGATACGTTAAAGGAAAAGCGCCCCTGCGTATATCCCCTTTGCTTTGCATCCTTCGTTTGCGCAAACAAAGCGCGGATATCGTTAAAAACGCCCGTATACGTCGCAGGGTTCGAGCGCGGAGTTCTGCCGATGGGACTTTGGTCGATGCATATTACCTTATCAAGATGCTCCACGCCCTCCAAACTGTCATATTTTCCGGGTTGTGTAAATGCCCTGTTCAGCTTTGCCGCAAGCGCGCGGTGGATTATCATATTAACAAGAGACGATTTGCCGGAGCCGGAAACACCCGTAACGCAGGTAAAGGTACCCAGCGGCACCGTAACGTCAATGTTTTTAAGGTTATTTTGCTTTGCACCGCGCACGGTAAGGAATCTTCCGTTGCCGCAGCGTCTTTCTTTGGGAAGCGGAATGTATTCCCTGCCCGAGAGATAGTTGGCGGTAACGGACTCGGTGCACTTTAGCACCTCCTCGGGAGTACCGCAGGTAACAAGTCTTCCGCCGTGCACGCCCGCACCCGGTCCGATATCCACTATATAATCCGCCGCGAGCATCGTTTCCTCATCATGCTCAACGACAATAACGGTATTTCCGAGATCGCGCAGTTTTTTCATCGTTGCTATCAGCTTGCCGTTATCGCGCTGGTGCAGGCCGATGCTCGGCTCGTCAAGCACGTACATAACGCCCGTAAGCGCCGACCCCATCTGAGTGGCAAGGCGGATGCGCTGTGCTTCACCGCCCGAAAGCGATCCCGATTTGCGCGAAAGCGTAAGGTAAGAAAGTCCCACGCTCTGCAAAAAACCGAGACGCGAGCGGATCTCCTTCAGTATCTCGCGTGCAATTACCGCCTTTTCCCCTTCGGGTGAAAGCTCGGTAAAGAACTTAACAAGAGTCTCTACCGTGTTGGAGCAAAGCTCGCTGATGGAAAGCCCATTCACCGTAACGGCAAGGGCGGAGGGGTTAAGGCGCATACCGCGGCATTCGGGGCATTCGCTCTCCTCAAGAAACTGAGAATAATTATCCCCGGGGAAGGTTGCAAGGCGGCGGGAAACCGTATTCACGAGTCCCTCGAATTTTGCGATCGTACGGGTACTTCTTTTGCCGAAGGTACGTACAACGTCGTATTCCTCATCACCCGTGCCGTACATAAGCGCGTTCCATGCCTCATCCGAAAATTCGGAAACGGGCATATCCATCGTAAAGCCGTGGCTTTTGCCTACCGCGGCAATAAGAGGACCGCTCCAGGTATCCTCACCCGTGCTTTTAAAGCCGTTTGCAATTATAGCACCCTCGGAAAGTGAAAGGCTTTTATCGGGAATGAGCTTATCGGGCGAAACGTGCGATAATTCGCCGAGACCCGAGCATCTTGCGCAGGCACCGACGGGATTGTTAAACGAAAACATCCTCGGCTCCAGCTCGCCGAAGCTGATATTATGCTCTTCGCAGGCGTAGTTCTGGGAAAACTCCAGTATCTCTCCGTCACCCTCGCGCGGTACTATCTCTATCTTCAGATTGCCGTCCGCATAACGAAGCGCCGTTTCAACGGAATCGGAAAGACGGGCGCGGAGCCCTTCCTTCATCACAAGGCGGTCAACAACTATATCAATATGGTGCTTTTTATTCTTTTCGAGCTTAATATCTTCTGTAAGCTCGTACATATTGCCGTCAATCTTCACGCGGGCATAGCCGTTTTTCTTCGCGTCGGCAAGCACCTTTTCATGTCTTCCCTTTTCGCCGCGCACAACGGGAGAAAGCACCATAAAACGAGTGCCATCTTCAAGCGACATTATTCTGTCGATAATTGCATCCGTCGTCTGCATCGATATCTCCTTGCCGCAAACGGGGCAGTGCGGAACGCCGATGCGCGCATAAAGAAGACGGAGGTAATCGTATATCTCCGTAACGGTACCAACAGTGGAGCGAGGGTTTTTGGATGTGGTCTTCTGATCTATGGAAACGGCGGGAGAAAGTCCGTCTATGGAATCCACATCGGGTTTATCGAGCTGACCGAGGAACATACGCGCATACGAGGAAAGCGATTCCACAAAGCGGCGGTGTCCCTCCGCGTACAAAGTATCAAACGCAAGCGACGATTTGCCCGAGCCCGAAAGTCCCGTAAAAACGGTAAGCGTATCGCGCGGCACGGTAACGTCTACATTTTTCAGGTTGTTTTCTCTTGCGCCCTTTATAACTATCTTTCTTTCTTTCATACTACTTCTCTTCACGTAACGTCTTTATGCGGTCGCGCAGATACGCGGCACGCTCAAATTCAAGCTGTGAGGCACAGCGCCGCATCTCCGCCGTAAGCTCTCGGATAAGGCTTTCCCTCTCCGATGCGGAAAGCTTCTTTTTTGCGGCAGGCTTCTTTTCTTCCTTCTTTGGCGCCGTGGTATCGATAAGCTCCCTTACCGCCTTTCTGACCGTTTGCGGAGTTATGCCGTTTTCGTCATTATATTTCTGCTGAATGGAACGGCGCCTCTCCGTTTCTCCGACGGCTGCCTTGATGCTTTTTGTTATTACGTCGGCATACAGAATTACTCTGCCGTCCGCATTTCTCGCCGCACGGCCGATGGTCTGTATAAGCGAGGTCTCGCTTCGGAGAAGTCCCTCCTTATCCGCATCAAGCACGCCCACAAGCGCCACTTCGGGGATATCAAGTCCCTCACGGAGCAGGTTTATGCCCACAAGCACGTCAAAGATACCGAGGCGCAGGTCGCGGATTATTTCCATTCTTTCCATCGTGTCTATGCTGTGGTGAATGTATTTTACCTTGATACCGTTCTGGTCCAGATAATCGGAAAGATCCTCCGCCATCTTTTTTGTGAGCGTGGTAACGAGTACGCGGCTGCCTTCCGCTACCGTCTTTTTTATCTCGCCCATCAGATCATCGACCTGACCTTTTATCGGGCGTATCTCCACCTCGGGGTCCATAAGACCCGTCGGGCGTATTATCTGCTCTGCCGTCTGTACCGAATGCTCCTTTTCGTAATCCGCGGGAGTCGCGGAAACAAAAACGACCTGATTGAGCCTTTCCTCAAACTCGTGGAATTTAAGCGGTCTGTTATCATATGCGGAGGGCAAACGGAAGCCGTAATCTATGAGATTTTTCTTTCTTGCCGTATCGCCGCCGCTCATACCGCGCACCTGAGGTACGGTAACGTGGCTCTCGTCGATAAACAGCAAAAAGTCCTTGGGAAAGTAATCAAGAAGAGTATAAGGCGTTGAGCCTGGCGCCCTGCCCGACAGCACCCGCGAATAGTTTTCTACTCCGCTGCAAAAGCCGACCTCGCGCAGCATCTCAAGATCATAGCGCGTTCTCTCGCCTATACGCTGTGCCTCGATAAGCATATTCTGTGAGCGGAAGAACTCTTCCCTCTCCCTCAGCTCTGCCTCTATCTCGGCAAACGCCGCCTCGCGCTTATCTTCGGAGACTGCGTAGTGCGTTGCGGGGAATATGCCGACGTAGCTGAGCTCGCGTAGCATTTCGCCCGTAAGGGTATTTACCTCGGTTATTCTGTCAACGGTATCGCCGAAGAACTCTATGCGCACCGCCTTTTCTGCCGTGCGTGCGGGGATGATCTCAACAACGTCGCCTTTCACGCGGAACTTATCGCGCTCAAGGGATATATCGTTACGCTCGTAGCCTATGGAAACAAGCTTATAAAGGAACTCCTCCCGGCTCATATCCATATCGCGGCGTACACCGATAAGCTGATTCAGGTATTCTGTAGGATCGCCGAGGCTGTAAATGCAGGAAACGGAGGAGACGATGATAACGTCGCGCCGCTCAAAAAGAGAGGACGTTGCGCTGTGGCGGAGACGGTCTATCTCGTCGTTTATCATCGCATCCTTTTCTATATATACGTCCTTGCCGGGAATATACGCCTCAGGTTGATAGTAATCGTAATAGGAAACGAAGTATTCGACCGCATTTTCGGGGAAGAATTCGCGGAACTCCGAGCAGAGCTGTGCGGCAAGCGTTTTATTGTGTGCAAGCACAAGCGTAGGCTTATTTACGTTCGCAATAACGTTTGCCATCGTAAAGGTCTTACCGGAGCCGGTAACGCCGAGAAGCGTTTGCATCTTATCCCCGCGCAGTATGCCTTCCGTAAGCTTTTCTATCGCCTGCGGCTGGTCGCCGGTCGGCTTATATTCCGAATGAAGCTTGAAGCCGTCCACATTCATCCCTCCTTTTTACGATATTAGTATGTTTATCCGTACCCATCAATTCTATCACAGCTTTTTTTAAATGTAAAGTGAAAGATACTTGCGCAAAGAAGATCCGCGTGCTAAAATATAACAAAAGCTTGAGGAGGTATAAAAATGGCCGAAAAGCTTATAAAAGCATCGAATTTCAATGAATTTACCGAAGCGTTCCGCGCTCTTCCCTGCGGCGGAAAAATAGTACTTACCGCCCCCGTGTATGCCGGTGCCGTCACGCTTCCATTATACAGCGGCAAGATCACCGTCTGCGCGGAAGAAGGAGGCGCGCTGTGCTTTCCACGATCCGTTACCCTTACCCTCGGAGGAGAAACGGTATTTGAAAGCCTCACCTTTAAGATCGTTACCTCTGCGGTAATAGCCGCCGCATATAATCCCGTGCGTTTCGGCAGTGATATCAATATCGAATGCGATATGAGCGTTGAAGAAAACGGACTCTACCTTGTGGGCGGTCTTAACCGTGCAGAGGGCGGAGAATGCGATAAAAACACAGACATCCGCATAGAAAGCGGTGTTTTCAGCCGTGTTGTCGGCTTTTCGCGTTACTGCGAAGGGCGCAGGGATAAGGGACACGCTTCCCTGTTTATCGGCGGAAATGCTTACGTAAGATATGCCGTTTGCGGAGCTATGGGCTCTGTTGCGGGAAGCGCGGATATAGAAATCGGCGGTAACGCAATTATTGAAGCCGTCCACCTTGCCGGTGCAAGGATGGAAAACACCCTCGAAGGTGACGTTTACGTGAAAGTTACGGGCGGTGATATTTACCGGTTTGACACTGTGGCGATAACGTCGGTAAAAGGCAAAAAGCACCTTTGCTACGACCCGGAAAAAGAATTTGACGGTCTGCTTTATTTTGCAAGGCTCATAGGCTTTGACAGCATTCTGACCGTAAGCGGCAGGGATATGACTGCCGAGGCTGGTGTAACTGCGGACACGGTATTTGTAACGGACGGTGCCAAGGGAAGCGGACTTACCCCCTCCGACCCCGCAGGCAGCCTTGCAAGGGCATTTGAGATACTTGCAGACGGAGGTACCGCGGTACTTTGCGGCAGATGCACAGTTGAAGCAAACACAGTAGACCACTTCGGAGTAAAGCCCGACTCCTTTCAAGAGCCGCATCACGAAAATGGAATAAAGCTCACCTGCATGTATAACGGCACAGACTACCGCCTTAACGGAGCCGCGCTGTATTTTTCGCATACTATGGACTACCGTATGTCGGGCCCTCTCAATATCGAAAACGCGGCAATAGACTGCGCAGACGGCGCGCACGTTCGCCTTGTTGCACGCTATAACGAGCTGTTTATAGGGGATGACTGCAAAACTCCCGAGAACGGCAGGCTGGATATCATCGGCGGTTTTTTGGGGTTCTGTCTTGATGATCTTGACGGACTTGATATCGAGGATCCTATGCTGCAGATCGTATGCCGTAAGCGCCCGCTGCCGAGGGATTACGATATACCTGACCCCGCATATTTGGATCACGCACCTCAAAAGCGCCTGCAGAGAGAAGCGCAGGAGGCATTTGACGCAATGTTTGATGATATGGAAGCAGAGGGACTGAAGGTGCCCGCACTTATGGATACACAGCGGCCGTATTACAGACAGTATGCGCTGTTTTCCGGATTTATCTGCAACCACAGACGCACCTATGGATATTCTTTTGAAAAGGCAAGAGAGATCGTACTGCGTTCCTGTGCGCTGCCAGGCACCTCGGAGCATCACTACGGAGTTGCCGTGGATATGCACGATGCCGACCTTGTACGCTTCGGCGGAAAAAAGCATCATTATTACGATATTACCCCGGAATGGTCGTGGATAAAACAAAACGGTGCAAAATACGGCATTATACTCCGCTATCCGGCGGACAAGACAGACGTAACGGGTTGTATATATGAAGCATGGCACTTCCGCTACGTAGGCAAGGAAGCCGCCTTTGTAATAAACACCAGAAATATCACTCTTGAGGAATATGTTGCCGCAAAATACGGACTTTTCCACCGGGAGAGCCGTGTAACGGTAAAAAGCGGATGCTATAACAGCATTACGGCGTTCTCCCGCAACACCGGATATATACAGCTCACGGGCAGGCATTTTTTAACTCTTGGCGAAAACGTACACGTGGCACAAAAAGAAAAAGAAAGCACGGAATGTTAAATTGTGTTTGTTTTGTGAAGTATATTGCAATTACGGGCAAAACAATGTACAATATTGCTTACCGATTTTAAAAAAAGAGAGATTACAAATGAAAAAAGCCTTTAGACTTACTGCCGCTGTTCTTGCGGTTCTGATGCTTGCTTCCTGCACTCCCAACAAGCTGCCAACTCCCTCGGGCGGAGATAAGGCCACCGATGCGCTGACTACCGCGCCCGTATTGACCGATGCCCCCGACGTAACGGAAGAGGTCGACACCGCAAAAGTATACAGCGGTCCTCTCAGGGAAAACGGCAGATATGACCTGACTGCAACCGATTACGTGAAGATCGATAAGGAGTTTATCAAGAATATCGTTATTCCCAAGTCCGTACACACCGCAAGCGAGGATGATATTACCGTTGCACTTGCAGGGATCCTCTCCCCGTTTGCAGACTCCACCGTGCATCTTGACCGCGAGATAAAGCTCGGCGATACCGTTAACATCGACTACGTCGGAAGCATCGACGGAGTAGAGTTTGCGGGCGGAAACACTGCAGGCGCGGGCACTGACGTTACCATCGGCGTTACCTCGTATATCGACGACTTCCTTTTCCAGCTTATCGGCCATAAGGCAGGTGAGACGGTAAACGTTGAAGTCACCTTCCCGGAAGATTACGGCAAGGAAGAATTAAACGGCAAGGATGCGGTGTTCGTTACCAAAATAAACTATATCCTTAAGACCCCCGAGCTTACCGATGCATTTGTAAAAGAAAATCTTTCCGACTACGGCTGCGAGACCGCAAACGAGCTGCTTGACATAATCAAGGAATCTATCACCGCACAAGCGATCGACACTTTTATCAACAACGTGCTCGCAACCGGTTTTGAGGTAAAAGAGATACCCGAAGCGATGCTTCAGCACCAGTACGATCAGCTTATCGAATACTACCGCGATTACGGCAGTTACTACGGAATGGAGCTTGATGCATTTCTTTCCGCAATGGACGTTACAAAAGAACAGCTCATAGAGGAAAGCAAAGCGGAGTGCGAGAGCATTGCAAAGCTCATTCTCGTGTGCCAGGCAATTGCGGAAACTATCGGCTACGAGCCAAAGGACACCGACGTGCTTGCATACTTCGGCAAGCTGAACGGCACCACCGATATCACCGACTATAAGGAGATATACGGTATGCCCTATCTCAAGTACGTGGTTACCGAAGATCACATCCTAAGCTATATAAAAGAAAACGCGGCAAGGGAATAAGCGCCTTTTACGGAAACCGTTTACAGCCGGCTTAACTTGACAAGACGGCAGATAAATGGTATACTGTCTCTGTTTTAAGAAAGGAGGAGCAGCATGAAAAAACTGTCATCCCTAATAATTGCTTTTTTATTAGTCCTCGCGCTCCCCGTTTTCTCTGTATCCGCGGCATATGAAGCGGAACTTACCGTATCCAAATCGGAAGCTGAAACTGGAGAAACGGCAGAAATACTAATAAGCATCGCAAACAATCCCGGGCTTTGCGCTCTGGGATTTGAGGTTGAATACGACAAGGACGTGTTAAAGGTAATAAGCGCGGAATTTACCGAGCTGTTTTCCGATACCTCCAAGCGCGTAAATACCCGGGACGGAAGTATTTTATTCAACGCCGCAAGCGCAGACAACATAAACGGCAACGGTGCTGTTGCACAGATAGTTTTTAAGGTAACCTCCGCAGATTTCAAAGGAACCGACGTAAACGTAAAGCTATTGGGAGAAAAAGGCTTTGTGCTTCACTCCGAAGAGAACCACACCCTCGCTGACGTTACGCTCAAGCTTTATTCGGGAGCTGTGATACCCCCTGCCGGTACCGTTACAGATGCACCCGTAACGGACAATCCTAACACAGACGCGCCCATAACCGACGCGCCGGTCACTGCATGCACACACAGCAAAACGGCAAGTGAAACGGTAAAAGCATCCACCTGCAGCACAACGGGCGTTGCCATTATCCGATGCATCGATTGTGGCATCTCCCTCGGCGAGACGGAGCTTCCCCTTGCGGAGCATACTCCGGGTGAGTGGAATACCGTATCGAATGAAGAGATACAGAAATGTACTGTTTGCGGAGAAGAGCTTGGAAGAAAGCCCGTGCAACAATCGGAAGCAGTTACCACCGCTCCTATTGGCGGAAGCAGCCGTGAGCCGGATGCCGAAGGCGGAAATACCGCTTTAATTATCATTATCGTAGTTGTTGCAGTTGCCGTTGCGGGTTTGCTGGTGTTCTTTACTGTAAACCGCAGCAAAACAGAACGCCGTAAACAAGACGAAGAGTATTTCTGATTTATCGGGTGCGCAAGCACCCGAGCGTTTCTGCCCGTGGCACAGCTGGATAGCGCGTGAGACTCCGACTCTCAAGGCCGCAGGTTCGAATCCTGTCGGGCAGGCCAAAATAAAAAGAGGCACTCGTTGCCTCTTTTTGTTTTGCTTTTACAAATGGAAGGATTCGAACGCTCGGTAGTGAATCGACGTCCGGGGGACGTCGAGA
>JAZQJQ010000160.1:0-8529 GCA_045541735.1 Eubacteriales bacterium | reverse complement strand
CAGGGTTACAAAACAACATTTGCATCCATAAATGATTGATTACGGATTGCGGGAGGAGCAAGCCCCTCCTCTACCTCATTATCGCTATTCTTTTCAGTAATTTCAGACAATAGCGGGATTCGGTTCTGCAAGCAAACGGTCACAAAATACACACCGTTCAAACCGTAATCATATCCCTGCCATCTTGTGCCTTTTCTTTTCGGCAATTCATTTTTGACATCAATCAAACAGCTCATCTACCGCGTAATACCTTGTATCTGCAGTATTGCCGCGCATATCCACTACCGTAACGCGGATAAATTTGTCCTCGCGGGTAATCGGGAATGAAGCGGAATTTATTACGCCGCCTGCGTTATTGTATGCGGAACGGCCCTTGCGCAGGGGGCAAGTGACCTTGATACAGAATGCATCGGAACAGGTAATATTGATCTTCCCGTCCTCCACGTACAGCTCCTTGATCTCGGGCCCGCGGGAAGCATAGAAATCGCCATTTTTAAGGGATGCGAAAATATTCTCATAAGTAAGGCTTTCCGCATTTATCATTACCCACGCACCGCAGGAATCAAAGCGAGCGTGCCCGAGAGGATGCGCGTTGTGGTTATCGTCAGCCGCAACAACGTAAAGCTTTTCCTTGCCGTGGCGGAGCATCTCGTCGTACACCCACGGAACGTAATCGTCATAACCGCCGACAAGGCAGGAATTGTTTGCTATTTCCATAGCATCCATACCCTCGTAGCGCACGATATCCTCTATATACTCCCTTGACCATACCGGATGATTATAGGTTACGAAAAATCCGCTTTCTTTTGCGATGGCAATAGCCTTATTTACACACTCAACGGAATACTCTCTCTCAAAATCAGGGAGAGTATCGTCAAACATCGCTCTGTCTCTATAATAAGGCGCATTGCCGAAAAGATACTTTTCTCTATGCCAGCATACCTGATTCGTATCGCTCTCGGTGGGGGAAATAAGGCAGATATGCGCGGTACGCTTGGAATATCCGTCCGTACGAGGAGGCTCGGTAAACTCCATCTCATATCCCGTAAGGGGCAGAAATTCATCATCCTTCAGCTCAGGGTGAGGTATCATTATATCGTGATCTGTAAATGCGACCACAGAATAACCCTTTTCCTTATACACCTTTTTTACTATCTCGGGCGGAAGCTTACCGTCCGAAACGGTGGTGTGGCAATGCAGATTCGCCTTGTAATACTGTCCTTCATTCGGCAAAAGATACTTTCTCATATTTCCTCTCCTTAAAATAGTATGGATATAATGATCCCAAACACAGAAAGCGCACATCCGACGGCGGAAAGAGCCGTATATTTCTTTTTATACAGCACGGCTGAGATAAGCATAACGAAGAAAACGGACGTACTTTCTATTGCGTTTACGATAACGATATTCGCAAATATGACCGCCCAGCCGGAAAGTATCATTCCTGCTGCGACCATTGCCGCCTGCGCGGTATATTCCTTTACGGGCACGGTCTTAAAATCAATGCGGGGTCTGAGCACGGCATACAGCAAAACAAGCGCGATCACCATACTGAAAAACAGCATCGTCTCGTTTGAGATAAGTCCGCGCTTTACGCAGGTCTTTAATATGAACGGCTTAAAAGTACGCGCGATAACAGAAACTATTTCAAAAAAAATTCCCTTTGCTCCCGTTCTGTCATCATTCTTGTTTTGAAAATTGATGGTAAGCACAGCTCCGGCAACGAACACGGCAATACCGACAACACCACCGGCAGAAAGCGTGTCTATCACCAGAACAAAGGATACTATCATTGCAAGAAGCACCTTTGATTTGGCTATCATCTCCACGTGCACGGCATTTGAATTCTTTACCGCAAGCTGATGGCAGAAGATATTTACCGCCTCAAGCGCGCCGTAAAGCAACAGAAAGCCGATGCATCCCGTATCAAGCTGCCAATTAAACAGAGAGGCGATAAAAAAGATGGGGATAACGAAAATTATCCTGAGTACCGCGTGCTCCTCGGCGGAACGGGTGCGCATTATTTTTTTGTTTATCAGGGTATCGACAGCCTTGCTTAGCGAATCAAGCAAAGCAAACAAAAAGCCCAAAACCGCCATTTGTTCTCCTTATATAGCCTGAGAGATCTTAATCCGACAGCCTCTCTCCTATATTTTCGCAGCATTGCCGCACGGATCCGTAAAGCTTTTCTTTACTTTTCCTTTTTCTTTATAAAACGCTTATAGATGTATTTAGCAAACGGAATAATGAGCGCACCGAAGAGCGCAGGCCACCAGTCGATCACTTTATTTATCAGATTTTCGACTATCGGTTCTCCCATTTCGGAAAGCTTTATCGTAAGGTCAACGACCAGATACACAGAGATTGCACACAGCAAAAGCGCAAAATAAAGCGCCGCTTCAAGCACTCTCTTGCTCCTTACGTCCTTCTTGAGCTTGCCCATCTCCTTTTCCATAGCGGAGCAACTTTCGGTAAGCTTTTCCTTTTCTATGTAAAGGCTGTCATTTTTCAGCCTTACAGCCTGGCAGGAATCTATATAGCTCTCCTGTTCGCATTTTTCCTTGGGGAACGTTCCCGTTTTAAAGATAAGCTCCGCAAGATCGGCTACGGGGAAGGAAGTAACGCTTTCGAATTTATACAGCGCACAGGCAACGCGCAGTCTTTCGTCCACGCGGCTGCAGACATAATTACCCGAATTCAAATACTTGATGATATTAAACAGTATATCCTCTATTCTGTGGCATATATCGCAGCTTACAGCATCCGTACGGGTGGAAAGGCGCTGATAAATATCCGTATAGCGTGAAGCTGTCACGGCAGCGGAATCTATTCCAAAACGTACTCCGTGCTTGTCCACGTGCTCTTCCGCGTATGCAACAAGCTTCTCTAAAAGCGCAGCATCGTCCGTCACATCGGCAATTTCGAGCATAATAAGCATATCGTACTCGTTAATTGACGATATTTCTATGCGGTCGATAACAGACGAGCAATGCTGACGCAAATACTCCGCTCTATCCGCCTCAAAAAGGGAGAGCATATTGTATTTATCCAGCTTTTCGCGCGCGGCATTGAGGCTTGTATCGAATTCCGATACGTATTTATATACCTTTTTGGTATATTCATCGTCAGCGCCGAGAAACGTATAAAACAGCCATAATACCCTCAAAGTGGCACCGAAGGTATCGTCATATGAGCCGTTGCCCGATTCATCGACGTGACGCTTTGCGTCTCTGAGGACCAGGGAAAGCTTTTCCGCATTATATTCTCCGCGGCAAAGCCCCTTCGTCTGAAATTCGGTAATAGCGGAAAGCAGGTCTACACGCACCATAAAGCTGCTTGCCTTGGGAGATTTTGCAAGCTCCTCTTGCAATTCTCTTTCCGCCCTTGCAAAGTTAAGACAGCTCGTTTTATCAACGGAATGTACCTCAAAGAAATCGTCACCGTCGTTTTTACGGTCACGCAACTTTATAAGCTTAACTCCCGCCTCGTCAATAACGCGCAGGTCTTCGTCCGTCAGCTTTTCCATCATACCGCTGCCGACGAGTACGCCGCTGTGCACTCCGTTTTCTATGTTTTCCAGCAGATGCCCGAGCTCGTCCGAAGCATAATGCTTGAAATAAAGCTTTTGGTTTTCAAGGTGGTTAAGAAAATAGCTGAATCCGAGATTGTTATCCGCGCGTTCCTTGAAAACAGCAAGAGACATATTAGAGGTAAGCAGGTTTACGAGTATATTTTCAAGCAACGCCAAATGACGCTGATAATCAAGCATAACGGAAGAGAAAACTATTTTTTTATCAACAGCGCGCTTAATTACTCCTCTGCCCTGCGCATCCGTTACCAAAGTGAGCCACTCGTTTTCAACACCTTCAAGTATCATCGAGTAATCTCCGGAGATACCGGGACGGGTCATCGCGTGGTTATAGACCTTTTCAAGCGATACTCTGTTCGGGAAGCTGAGATAAGCCTCGCCGTTCGGCGCGGGATAATAGCCTCTCCTATTCGATTCGCGCTCCTCTTCGGTACGTGAATCTTTGATCAGTCTTATGTTTTTGCCGAAAAACGGAAGCGCAGGTGCGCTTTCGGTATCATCTGCCTTTACGGCAAGCTTGTATTGATGCATAACAAGCACTGCGCCCGTCTCCAGATACTTTTCAAACGCACGGCAAAAGGATTCGCTGTACACGTGTGTCTTCAATCTCTCGTCGTGAAGCGAATTCGATGCAAATACAACGCAGTCGATACCGCGCGAAAGCTCAATGTCAAGGCGGGAGATGTTTTCGCTTGTAAAATGCACAACGTCAAAACCCATCTCCGCAAGCGGTGCACGGAGATCGGCAAAAGAATAACTGCGCATTTCCGATGTATTCTGTACCAAAGCAATTTTGTACATACACGTACCTCTTACCCGATAAAATACTGTATTAATCTACAGTTTATCACATAAATACACTAAATACAAGAAAAATCAATCAAAAAGCTTTTCCTCGTTTATAGGTACGTCGCCCAGCTTGAGGTCTACCGCTTCGTTTGCTTCCTCTCGGCTGTCAAAGGATTCGGAAAACCCGAGCGCCCAAGCTCCGCTTACGGGGTCGATAAGCTCCATATCGTAAACGTAGCCTCCGTAAATATACTTGACCGTTACGCGAATGCGGTAGCTGTCAAACAGTATTACGCGGACAGCGCTCGAAGGGTCTATTCCCTCGTAGCGGCGCATATATCCTGCGTAGGATCCGATGCGGCGCATACGTCGCTCCTTCTCAAGAGTAAGTTTGCCTGCCCTGTCTGCCGCAAAAAAAGCGGCAACAACAGTAAGGATTGCGGCAAAGAAGAATGCAAGCCACAAGCTGTCTTCGGCGGGAGAGAGCTCGGAAGGCGCTTTGCCGCCAGTAAGCTGTGAGCAGAGAAAGACGTTAAGAACCAGCGCAAGCAGCAGTATGCATACGGCCGTCATAACTATAACGTGTGCTTTTTTTGCTTTTTCAAAGGCTGTGCGCTCTGCACTTTCGTTTATATCCCAAGGTTTTTTAGAGCAATTCAAGAGTGTAAGAACATCGTCTTTTTGAGCGGGTGCGGATATGCTGTAAACTCTTTTTGCGGCAAAAATATGCACTGTTCTTCCGATCGCCGCAACGTCCTCTACCTCAGAAAGAGGGATATCAAGCTCTCTGTTCATTCCGTAGCGCGCTTTTACACTGCCGTTCTCTATGCGCAGATAGGCTCCTTTGCCGAACGTAAACAGCATAAACCCGAAACAGCCGAGCATAAAGAACGCTGCCGAGGCGGAAAAGCACAGCACGATGACCGAAGCGGTCGACTCCTGCTCTATTTCCTCAAGCCCCCAAGTAAAAAACTTTATTCCGATTCCCGTACCGCTGAGAAACATCAGCACGGCGAATATGTAAAGTCCAAACTTATTTTTCATAGCTGCCTCCGTATATATCGTATATAATTTAACACAAACGGCACGTACAAGTCAATAAAAAGAGCAAGTCTGCCCCGCTGATGCAGGGCGGACTTGCAATTTTTCGCAGAGCGGGGCTTGCTCCCGCCAATTTATTATACTCTTACTTGGAAAGAGTAAAGGTTACCTCATAGGGAGAGGATGCCATCTGGGATGCCTTGAGAGAAATTACTATAGTATTCTCTGCGGTGATCTTACCCTCGGTAACGGTGCCGTCAGCGGCGGTGAAGATAAACTTATCGCCGTCTATCTTGTAGGTACCCTCTGCGGCTGCACCGTCCATATCCTGACCGCCCATTGCAAATGTCACCTTATAAGAGAAGGTGTTATCTGCACCTACGGTTGCGGTGTACTTATAAAGTACGTTGCCTGCCATTGCGCTTACCTTCTCGTACTCTGCGGCATAGCTGCCTGCCGCAACGGTAAGAGCTGCAGCAGCGGCAGGAGTGAAGGTCACCTCATAAGGAGCGGATGCCATCTGGGATGCCTTGAGAGAAATTACTATAGTATTCTCTGCGGTGATCTTACCCTCGGTAACAGTACCCTCGGAATCTGTAAAAATGAACTTATCTCCTTCTATCTTGAAAGTTCCGTTTGCGGATGCGCCGTCCATATCCTGACCGCCCATTGCAAACGTTACCTTGTATGAGAAGGTGTTATCGGCGCCAACGGTTGCGGTGTACTTGTAAAGCACCGTGCCTGCCATTGCGCTTACCTTTTCATATTCTGCGGCATAGTCACCTGCGGCAACTGCAAATGCAGTATCTCCTGTGGGAGCGTCGGTTGCAGGAGCTTCTGTAGTGTCGGCCGGAACTTCTGCGGAGAAGGTGAAGATAATGTCACCGACAAGCGCAAGCTGAATGGTTGCAATGCCGTAGGGCATATCTGCAATCATCTTGAGTTTACCGTCGGCAGTTACCACAAACGCACCGGTTCTGTCGTCAGAGAATTTCATTTCATAATGATCCCCTGCAAGAGCATAAGTACCTTCGCCCTTGGCTTCGCCTGCATCGTTGGCAACAACAAAGGTGTTGTCAGCTTTAAGGGTGAGCACGAAGTTCCAGGTCATATTCATACCTTCTGCGGCATAGGCAGAGGTAGCGGTGTAAACGCCTGCCTTGAAGGTGCCCTCGTTTACTGCAGGCTCGGTGTCAACGGGTGCATCGGTCGCAGGGGCATCGGTGGTAACGGGATCTGTGGTATCAGCGGGAAGATTGGTGTTGCCGCAAGCAACTGCAGAAAGCATAAATGCAGCGATGAGTATTGCGATGATAAAACGTTTCATAATTTTTCTCCTAAGATCAAATTGAGTATTTATCCCAAAGAGCTTCAAAAAGCTCCTTCGAAGCAGGGTCTACGGCGTTATCCGCACCTCTGCGCAGATAAACGGAAAGCGCAGTGCTCTCGTCCTCGTTTATAAAAACCACGCTTAGGCTCTCTTTACCTCCGTAAAGCCGTTCGCGCACAAGGAAGACCGCGTAAAGGCTTTTCGGAAACATAAGCGAGGTCAGCTCCATATCTCCGCTTGCCGCCTTGATTATCTTGGTTCCCTTCATATCCATAGCGGTGGGAAGCGGACACGTAAGCTGAAGAACGGTGCTTCCCGTATCAAGGTGAAGCATTACCTTATCAAGTGATGCGAGTCCGTTATATACCGCATCAAAATCTTCAACGGGAACGGAAACAGCATTCTTCATACCGTCAAGCAGCTGCCAGTCGGTTATCTTCAGCTCTTCCCTTGCCGAGCGCAGATGCGCCTCGGGATTAGCCGCAAAAAACTCCTCGATCCTCTCGGGAATGGTCTTTTTAATATGCGGATTTGAGGGATGCAGGTGCTTTTCCTTCATTTCGTTCTGCATCGTTTTTATACAATGAGGAACGGTATAGAACTTTGCGTGTGCCGCGATACATTCGCGGCATTTGCCGTAATTTGGGCATTGCGGCATACACGGGCACTTTAGTTCTTCCATTTTATGCTCCTTTACCTATGAGGTGGCATCGTGCAGAGTGCTCGTTACCAATGCTTACAGCCGTGGGAAGCGGAGCGTTACGGCATATATCGCACGCCCTCGGGCAGCGGTTTGCAAATCTGCATATATCGGGCGGATCAATGGGCGAGCGTGCCTCGCCTGTAAGAATGATGCGTTCACGCGTCTTTGAGGGATTTACCTCCAGGATGGCAGACATAAGCGCCTCGGTGTATGGTGTCTGAGGATCTTCGAATATCTCCTCGGTCTTTCCGCTTTCCATGACCTCGCCCAGATACATTACGCTCATATGGTCGGTTATGTGCTTGATAAGCGAAAGATTGTGGGAAATAAACAGATAAGTAAGTCCGAACTCTTCTCTAAGGTCAAGCAGCAGATTGCATATCTGCGAATGAACGGAAACGTCAAGGGCTGATGTCGGCTCGTCGCAGATGATCAGCTCCGCATCGGCAATAAGCGCACGTGCGATGGCTATTCTCTGCCGCTGACCTCCCGAGAACTCAAACACGTATCTGTCAAGATCGCGCAGATTCAGTCCTACCTTTTCCACCAAAGCGGCGGCGCTTTCCTTCAGCACCTTTTCGTTTCTTTCGCCTCTTATATACAGAGGCTCGGAAATTATCTGCCAAACGGTGAGACGGGTGTTAAGCGAGGAATAGGGGTCTTGGAACACCGTCTGCATATGACGGCGCACGTCCTTCCACTCACTTGCCTTCGTTTTGTTTGTGACCGTGTGGCCAAAAGCCTCAAACGATCCCGAGGTTATCGGCACAAAGCCGAGTATAGCGTTTGCCAGTGTGGTCTTACCGCATCCGGATTCGCCGACAAGTCCGTATATCTCGCCTTTTTTTATCTCGATATTCACCTTTTGAACTGCAGAAAGGCGCGAAGGTTTTCCGAACACGTTCTTTTTTATCTTGAAATCTACGGTAAGGTCATTCGTTTTTAAAATTATTTCTCCCATAGCTCCTCCGGGCGGTAGTAGCAACGGCTCTTTCTGCCGTTTCCGCAGTCGTAAAGGGGCGGCTGCTGTTTCGTACACAGCTCTGTGGCATAAGCACAGCGGTTGGAGAAATAACA
>JAZQJQ010000159.1:0-8476 GCA_045541735.1 Eubacteriales bacterium | reverse complement strand
ATAGACGTACCTTTTTTCAATCGGCTTTCCGTTTTCGTAATACCGTTCCTTGATCAGCATGCCGCCCTCAGTGTACCGCTTGAAGGTATATTCCCCTTCGCTTCCGTCGCTGTTATAGTACTGCATGGATTCCATATAAAGAGAATCGACCGGGGTTGTGTAATAGAGCCGCTTGCTTATATATTGCAGTACTTCATTCACGTAAAAATAGGTTATGTGATCTTCCGGTTTTTCGGAAGTGTAGTAATTGTAGAAATGCACTGTCTTGTGCACTTTTCCGTCCACGTTTTCCGTAATAGTTTCTTTTACAAGATCCCCCGCCGCATTATATTCCTTGCCTACGGATGCCTCATCTATTACGACCTTCAATGTCACGTTTTCGACATCCGTATCTCTCGACGGAGCTCCATTGAACGTAACGGTTACCTTATCGTCTTCCTTAACGCCGAGACCGACGGGAGCATAGAAGCGGTACTTTGTACCGTTGGATTTAAGGATGAAGTATTGCCACTTTCCGTCAGCGGAAAGCTCTCCGACCTTAGAAACCGTGCCGCTCATATCACGCGGACTGTACAGTATCTCTTCGAAAACGTCAACAATTCCGCCGGCACCATATACAGCGACAGCCAGAGTAGTATACGGGTCCTTGCCGCAGACGTATTCAAGATAAACATCGAACACCGTCTGTCCGTCCTTTATACCGAACTGCTCTTTTAACGGAGGCTGCGTATACCGCCACGAGATCCATCCGGCGAACTCCTTCTGCGTATCGAATTTAAGGTTGAAATACTGACGCGCATTTACTCCGCCCTTTGCGGGTACGGTATACTTGCTGTCTGTCAACAGCCAATTGTCTACGGCCTGCTCAATGGACTTGGCCGGAGTTGCGGTTCCGTCCGGAAGATAAGAATACTCTTGAACGTTAGGAGTGCCTCCCTTATAGTACTTTTCCCGCAAAACTCTGCCCTTTTCGTCATATTCAATGTATGGGTCGCTCGTCACAGCGCCATCCTCGCCGTAATATTCTGTTCCGTCCCATCTGATGCCGCCGGAGGTATAATACCGCAGCGTGTGCACGGAATACAATTTTCCGTCTTGATAAACCTTGGAAACGCGGTCCATCAAGCCCCCGCCTTCACCGTAGCTGTAGGTTGTCTCTCCGCTCAATATGCCGCTGCTTGTGGCAGTTTGTTTTACCACACGTCCAAGTCTGTCATACTCATAAACGTTCTTTGTTGATCCGTCAAGGGACGTCCTTTCTTGTTTGCGAAGCACATCATTGTCATAATACTCGCAGATGCGTGAATACCCGCTCTCTTTATTTGTCAAACGCGAGTAATAGGTGTAAGTTTTTTCCGACAAAACCAGCATAGCAGAAAAATACGTACGCTCGTATGTATTCTTATATACCAGCTCGCCGTTGATCTCATAATCAAACAGCTCACCCTTTTCGAATACAAGGACACCCGCTTCATCATAACCGTATTCGACGTACGCGGTCTTTCTCGGCTGCTCTTTTCCGTCGACAGTCACTGTTCCGCTACTGTATTTTACCGAAACAAGCTGTCCCTTTTCGTTATAAAGCGTTTCAGCAAAGCCGGGAAGCAAAAGCCCATCCTCGGTATACGAATAGCAATATACATCCGAAGGACGATTCGAAAGTTCAACATTCCCGTAGGACGTTGAATAGAGCGCAATAAGTTTTCCATCCTCATACATTGCACCGCTGTACAATGTTCTTATATCATCGGGAGAACCGTATTCATATTCAAAATATCCCGACAAAGGAAGTCCCTCTGCATTGTAATACAAATGGAACACCCCGTTTTTTATCAGGCGCTTTTGATTGTCGTGATCCCAATTATAATAAGCCGGCGAGGGCACCGGGCTGTCACCGAGCTCTTCAACGCGTCTTCCCTTTTCGTCAAATACACGATACAGCACGGGTGCATCGTGCTCACCAAGCTGCAAGCGCTTTACGGTACCGTCTTTGTGATATTCAACAGAGGCTTCAGTATTCCCCGTTGAGCTTGCCACAACGGTCACCGTCGGCTCGGACGCGGAATAATCTATCTGAACTTTCTCCTTTATTCCGCTGATAGTACCGCCCATTATCCAAGCAACCAGCCTTCCGTTATCATCGTAATCATAACGGTGATAACCGATATCAGGCTGAAGAAATTCCGGGAAATACTCTTCAAGCACGATACGGCCATCGCTGTCAAGGCTCGTTCGAACGATATATTCAAGTCCGTCTGCACATATAGCGTAGCTATACTTTACACGCGCCGTATCAATAGGGGGTGGGTCATCCGTAACGAGAGGCTCGTCGGTGCCAACGGGGTCTGTGGTTTCCGCGGGGTCGGTAGTTGTCTCTCCGCCAATATCGGGCAATGTCTGCTCGGCATTTGTGAGCAGACAAACGGCACACACGATTATCGCGCACACAGCAACCACGCAAGCCCAAGCCGCAGGCTTCTTCATACGCAAAATGCCCTTAATACGGCTTTTTATACTGCTTTCACCAAACGAGAGCATGCCGTGAAACGGTACTTTTTTGTTTACAACGGACATACTGAGCAGGGTGCGGGCGTAATCCTTACGCGCCTCAAGCTCGTAGGTATTGAGCGCACGCTCGTCGCAGGACAGCTCCATATCAACCGTCATCAGCTTAAAAGCAAGCCATGCAAAGGGATTAAACCAATGAACGCAAAGAATAAGCGAAGCAACTGCTTTAATGATGTGATCTCCGCGCTTTATGTGCGTTCTTTCATGCGCAACAACGTAGGCAAATTCCTTGTCGTCAAGCCCAAAGGGAACGTATACCCTTGGCTTTACGTAACCAAAAACAAAGGGAGTGTCGATCTGCCCGTTAGAATAAATCGCATCGCCTATCTTGTACGAAAACTCAACCGATCTCTTCGTTGCTGCATAGGAATACGCGAGATAGCAGAGCATTCCTATTACACCCGTTGCCCAGATGGCACACGCGGCGCGCCAAAGTGCAACTGAGTTATCATTTGCCTGCGAATCCGATACTTCGGGAGTGTCGGGGGATACGTTTACGTCGGGCTCTTTGGGTGCGTTTGGAGCTGCGGGGGCGCCCGTTATTACCTCATAAGTATAAAACGGTCCGGTTATCTGAGGCGCTCCCTCGCCCGTGACGTATCCATCGGGAACGCTGTCGAAATATCCTTCCCCCGTAACCGGATCTGCTATCGGTTCGGTGAAGATATCACCCGTAAGAGCTGGCGGCTCGTTTACTTCCCCGCTATCCGATATAACGGCGTGCGGCTCCGGAATATGAATGAAATTAAAAACACTCACTGGTGCCGCTACCGAAAACGGAATAAGCAGCCTTATCGCGGGAATTATCCATAGAATATATGAATACTTGCGCGGGAGCTTTTTAAGAAAAAGACGAACGATCATCACAAACGCGATTATCACCGCGCCCGTTATGCTCATATTAAGTAATGTTTCAAAAAATTTGAGCATCTTAGTTTTCCTCCGTATATTCGTCTATCAGCCGTTTAAGCTCCTCCGCCTCCGTTTTTGATATCTTTTCCTTGGAAAGAAATGCCGTCAAAAACATCGGAAGAGAGCCGCCGAAGCCTCGGTTGATAAGAATTTCCGATCTTTCGTTCAATATGTCATCGCGTCGGTACAGGGAGCTTATGACGCTGCCCTCGTTTTTAATTATATTCTTGTCAACAAGATGCTTTACCACAGTATATACAGTGGATTTTTTCCATCCGAGCTTTTCGCCCGCAAGAGTGACGAGCCTGCCTGAGCGCAGGGGCTCGTTTTTCCATATTATATCGAGCAGCTCAAGCTCGCTGTTTGATACGTTCATATTTACCTCCTCTCGGTCTATGTTTGTAGACCTTACATCTTTAGTCTATCACAATAGACCAATTTTGTCAATACCCGTCAATTACACAAAATATTAGATTTTTGAAAAACAAAATTTAATTTTTTGTAATATCATTGACTTATCCTCCCCCATTTGATATAAGATACATAACTCAAAAAAAGGATGGTTTGCATAGGGCAAATACATCCGCCTTTTCGGATACACAATGGCGCGTGACACGCCCCGGAGGAAGTTATGGAAGAAACTAAAGTGCAGTTTCAGACAAACGTTGAGCTGCCGCAGGAGGTTTTGGACCGAATAACCGAAGCGGCAAAGGGAGAAAAGATCTTGTTCGCAGTTATGGCAGACCTTACGATGAAGGCTCATTTCGGCAAGGCTTTTCTTTCCGCAACAGACAAAGCTATCTATTCTTTTACCGAAGACGAATCGGAACCTCTCCGCATTGAGTATTCGGAAATGGAAAAATGCTACGTCAAGAGATGCTACGGCAACGCATTGCTGACTATACAGCAGGGCGACGACGAAGAGCCGCAGAACATCCTGCGCTTCTCGCTGAAGGTCGCCTCCCTATTTGATGCAGTTGCAATATTCTGCGAGCGGATGCATAACGGTGCAGACGCGGATGAGGTCGTTCCCATTGTTGAGGATGCCTTCATCAAGCAGAAATCAGTCTGTCCAAAATGCGGCAGAACCCTTTTACGACCGGGCGCCGACTGCATCTACTGCTCCTCAAAGGGCAGATTCTTTAAAACCATAGTAAAATACATAGCACCGCACAAGTGGCTGCTCTTGGTGTGTATGTTCCTTTCGGCGTTTACAACTGCGCTGTCGCTCATACCGCCTTATATGAACAAAACACTTGTTGACGACGTGTTTCCAAACAAAGATCACAAGCTCCTTATCACCGTTGTTTTAACACTTCTTGCATCCCATATATTGCAGCACGCAGTCGGTATACTCCGTTCGTACAATCTGCGTATATGCGGTGATAAAATAGTTAAGCAGTTCAGAAGCGATATTTACAAAAAGGCACAGTATCTGCCTATGCGCTTCTACGACCGTACCTCAACAGGAAGCGTTATAAACCGCATAAGCGGAGATACCTCCACTATACAGTCGTTTATGCTCCGCATAACGCAGGAGGTGATCGTTCAGTTCTTCCTTCTGATCGGTATCATCGTAATTATGCTGTCGATGAACTGGAAACTGACACTACTCTCCCTTATCCCCGTCCCCTTCGTTGTTATGGGCGCAAGAATATTCGGAAAGAAGATCCGCCCCTACTACGTTAAAATATGGCGCCGCTGGTCCGCCGTTACGTCTATTCTGACGGACACACTTCCCGGTATCCGCGTTATCAAGGCGTTTACAAACGAAAAGAAGACCATCGGTAACTTTGACCATTACAACGAAGAATGGCTCAAGACCGACATCAAGAGCGCACGCATTACCATTACGTTCCCACATATCACCTCGTTCCTTATCAGCTGCGGTTCCCTGCTTATCTGGCTTATCGGCGGCTCGCAGGTAATCGGCGGCTCATCCGAAATAACCGCAGGTCTGCTTATCTCGTTTATTTCTTACACCGGTACCTTCTACGGCCCTGTAAACTTTTTTGCAAATCTTAATGACTCCTTCCAGCACACTCTTGCAGCGGCTGAAAGAATTATGGATATTCTGGATGCAGAGCCCGAGCACGACTTTTCTAACGGCGAGCACCCGAAGAACATCAAGGGTAAGATAGAGTTCAGAAACGTAAACTTCTCCTTTGACCGTTCCAAGAAGACTCTTTCCAACATCAACTTTGTAATCGAACCCGGCGAGACCGTAGGTATCGTGGGTACCACCGGTTCGGGTAAATCAACGCTCATCAACCTACTGATGCGTTATTACGACGGCTACGACGGCGAGATACTGATGGATGACATCGACATACGCAATATAGATATGACCTTCTACCGCTCTAAGATCGGCTACGTTCAGCAGGAGCCGATGATGTTCCACGACACCATCTTTAATAACATTGCCTACGGTGCGGACGACCCGAGCCCCGAGCAGGTCATTCATGCCGCCGACGTGGCAAATGCACACGAATTTATTGCACGTATGCCTGATGCATACGACACCGTGCTCGGTGAGCGCGGCACGGGCATCTCCGGCGGCGAGAAGCAACGCCTTTCCATTGCGCGTGCAGTGCTTAAAAACCCGAGCGTGCTGTTCTTTGACGAGGCAACGGCATCCGTTGACTCCGAAACGGAAAGCCTTATTCAGGCGGCTATTGACCGTCTTATCAGCGGCAGAACAACGATAATGATAGCACACCGTCTTTCCACCCTGCGCCGCGCTACGAAGATAATCGTTGTAGACAAGGGAGAGATCCTTGAGATGGGTTCACCCGAGGAGCTTATGGCGCTGAAGGGCAAGTATTACAAGCTCGTTCAGATCCAAACGATGAGCGAGGAAGCCGAAAAGAACCGCAAGGAAGAGCGGTTCGAGGGGTAAGGAGGCTATTATGAACAGACTTTACGTTGACAGTAACAACGCAAAATTCAAACGGCGCGGACTTACTACCGTTGATATGGAGCTTTACGACGGCACAGTAATAGAGAATCTTGAACCGCGAAGACTTTTCCCCATCAGCGGCCAAACACGGTATATATCTCTGCTTGATCCCGATCTAAACGAAAAGGGACTTATCCGAAACATAGACGATCTCATAAAAGAGGACAAAAAGCTTATTCTTGAATGTCTTGCGGAATACTACCTCATCCCCAAGATAAATCGCATAAACAACATCGACGATCAGCGCAGCAAGATAATCTTCGACGTTGAGACCGACCGCGGCCACCGCATAATCGAGATAACACACCTTGTTCATCAGGTAAAGCTCTTGCAGGATACACGCGTGCTGTTCAGAGATGCAAACGACAACCGTTTTGAGATCCCCGATATCAATGATCTTGACAAGCACAGCCGTATCGCCCTTGATTTCTATCTCTAATAAAACATATAGGAGGAATTATGAAGCTCGTACTTGCTATAGTAAACAACGATGACAGCGTCGTTGCTGCTTCTGCGCTTACCGGAGCCGGATTTTTCGTTACACGTCTCTCAACCACCGGCGGTTTTCTGATGGTAGGCAACACCACTCTGCTTATAGGTACAGAGGATGAATCCGTAAGCGAGGTAATGGAGATCCTTAACCAGCACTGCGTTACCAGAACGCAAAAATCCGCCCCCACTGCGTCCTTCGGCCAAGGTCTCAAACACGGAAGCCTTCCGAAAGAAGTTAAGGTCGGAGGTGCAACCGTATTCGTACTCAACGTCGAGGAAGTTAAGAAGCTTTAAAAAAGTTTAGGCAATAAAAAAGGTGTCAATGCTTTGCCATTGACACCTTTTTTGCTGTACTTTAAAACTCGGTAACTTGCTCTGTAATATCAGTATAATCCGATTCACTTTCAAATTCTGTCTTTGGACGGGTATCGGATATCTCGCGATAGAAATCAGCAATTGCCGCCGAAACGTAAGGCTTTACCCAAAGCTCGCCTATACCCAAAGTAAGCATTGCAAGAAAATGCCAGCCGATAAAGCTGAGTTCAAGACAGAAAAGCCGCCAGCGGTTTCCGTACATCAGTTTTTTCGATCTGCGAAGCGCATCGGAAGAGGAGATCTGCGTATCTTCGGCTATTATGTACGGTACCAAAGCATAGTTATACGTAGCGATGATACCCGGGATTATAAACAGCAGGGTCCAAAGAAAAATATACAGATTCCGCAAAAACTCTGTTACAAAAGCCTTCCAAAAAAACGGAAAATACGAGAACAAAGTGTTGACTGACCCCGTTTTCCCGTCAACAAGATCAAGATTGAAGCGGCAATAACCTACGTTCACTGTACTTGCAAGAACAGACCACGCAATTCCTATGACCACTCCAACCAATACAGCTGCCAAAATCATTCCGAGTACAACAGGCAGATACTTTTCAATGACCTGAGCGATCTCATCAAAGTTTTCCGAACCGCCGGAAACATCGGGGTCGTCATCAAGATCAAATGAAAATGAAGCGCCGCCTCCGGCTCCGAAGATCGAAGCCACAAAGCCTGCTCCTACCGCAATTCCCCATTTGCCCTTGAGAGCATCTCTGGCACTTGCGCGAAAATCCTTTGCGAATTTCATAAAGTGTTCCTCTCACTATTAAAAATGCGTTTGATCTATTTTAACACCTTTATAATAAAATCGCAATATTTTTTTATCATCAACGTATTTTTCTTAAAACCGTAACCAGATCCGCATTATCAACTCTGCCGTCGCCGTTTACGTCAACAGAGACAGTCTTTTTATCCCAAAGCACACCCGTACCCGCAAGGTGAGAGCAAAGAAGCGAAGCATCTGCGCCATCGACCGTTCCGCTTCTGTTTATATCGGCAAGAATGCTAATTTCATCTCCCGGCATACCCGAATACACGGGTATCAAAAAATCAAATCCTTCCCGCTTGGCGTTTGCCGCCGCATAAGCCTTTGCAACAGATGTGCTTTCCGTATACGCGCCCATAACGTTTTGCATATACTGCCCCCAAAAATTACGGGACGAACGAGGA
>JAZQJQ010000158.1:0-4341 GCA_045541735.1 Eubacteriales bacterium | reverse complement strand
CGAAAAGGACGGCGGCGTTCCCGCCGAGGCTTAATGGCCGCATGACCGCTTAACAGCGGAAAACAACATTTAAAATTTACTTAGGAGGAATTTAAAAATGGCAAGCGAAAAGATCACTAACATTATTGAAGAGATCAAGTCCCTTACTCTTCTTGAGATCAACGATCTCGTAAAGGCTCTCGAGGAGGAGTTCGGCGTATCCGCAGTTGTTGCAGCTGCAGGTCCTGCTGCAGGCGGCGCTGCTGCTCCCCCAGCTGAGGAGAAGACCGAGTTCGACGTAATCCTTAAGGAAGTTGGCGCTAAGAAGCTCGACGTTATTAAGGTTGCTCGTGAGATCACCGGTCTCGGCCTTAAGGATGCTAAGGACCTCGTTGAGTCCGCTCCCAAGGCTATCAAGGAAGGCGTTTCCAAGGAGACTGCTGACGAGATCAAGTCTAAGCTCGAGGCTGCAGGCGCAGTTGTTGAGATCAAGTAATTTGATCCTAAGCCAAAAAGAAATCAAGGGGCCGATTTTCGGCTCCTTTTTCTTTGTTTTTTTGTTTAAAGCATTGACAACAGTAAAAAGCAGTGGTAAAATAACTTTAATTTCATATTAATAAATGCAATGAAGTGGAAAAGTAAGCATTTTGAGCTTTGCAGAGAGGTGTCGTACGGTGCAAGACACTAAGTAAAAATGACGAAGGTCGCCATGGAGCAGCTGTCGGAAATCATAAGAGAGTAGAGGCAGACGGGAACTCCCGTTACAGAGTTGATGTGTGTCAGCACTTGAGGTGCGCCTTAGGGTGAAAAAGAGTGGTACCGCGGAAGATTTAACGCTTTCGTCTCTTTGTTTTTCAAAGAGAGAGGCGTTTTTTTGTTGGCACAGAAAAGGAGCAGAAATGGAAAAACAAACAAAAACAATGACAGGCTCACAAATAGTAATTGAAACACTTATCGAGCAAGGTGTTACCGACGTTTTCGGTTATCCGGGCGGGCAGGTGCTTAACCTTTACGACGAGCTTTATAAAGCAAGCGACCGAATAAATCACGTGCTTGCAGCTCACGAGCAAGGCGCGTGCCACGCTGCAGACGGTTACTCGCGCGCAACGGGAAAGGTAGGCGTTGTTATCGCTACATCAGGCCCCGGCGCTACCAATCTTGTAACCGGAATTGCAACCGCAATGCTCGATTCAATACCCATGGTCGCTATCACGGGTAACGTTCCCACGTCCCTTATAGGCCGCGACAGCTTTCAGGAAATCAACATTACGGGCGTTACAATGCCGATAACCAAGCATAACTACTTTGTTACCGACGTCGCCGAGCTTGCCGATACGATAAGAGAAGCTTTCCGCATTGCCATTTCCGGCAGACCCGGTCCCGTGCTTGTGGACATACCCAAGGATGTCCAGATCGCCGAATGCGGATTTGAGCTTGCAGACCCCGTAGTCCCCTTCCCCGAAGCGGAAGCCGGGGATGCCGATATCGACCGCGCAGTGGAGCTTATCAATCAGGCAAAGCGCCCCTACATCTACATTGGAGGCGGTGCTGCGGGTCAGGGTATGGCAATGGGCATTATGGCGCTTGCCGAGAAGCTTGACGCCTTTATAGGCTCTTCCTTTATGGGGCTTTCCACCCTTCCATCAGATCATCCGCGTTTTCTCGGTATGCAAGGCATGCACGGAAAATACGCTTCATCTATGGCAAACAAGGATGCAGACCTTATAATCGGTATCGGTGTGCGATTCAGCGACCGCGCGACCGGTAATACGTCAAAATTTGCTAAAAAAGCAAAGATAATCCAGCTTGATACAGACCTCTCGGAGATAAATAAAAACGTGAAGGTCGACGTTGGACTTATAGGAAATCTCGTCTCCTCGTTTAACCGCATATACGAGCGCGTAAACAAGCTAAATAACCCCGCGTGGCGAGATGCCGTTGCCGGCTACAAAAAGAAAGAAGCAGAAATAGCCGCAGAGGCAGACCGCCGCTCAAAGGCAAAGATGCCTCCTAAGAAGATATTTGACATAATAAACGAACTAAAGGATGCAAATACCGTTATCGCCACGGACGTAGGCCAGCATCAGATGTGGACTGCTCAGTACGCGAAGTTCGAGCGCTCAAGGCGCTTTGCTTCAAGCGGCGGACTCGGCACCATGGGTTACGGTCTCGGCGCCGCCATCGGCGCACAGATCGGAAGCGGAGAGAAGACCGTGCTCATCACGGGCGACGGAAGCTTCGGAATGAATCTCAACGAGCTTGCGACGGCAGTTACCTACAACTGCCCCGTTATCACCGTAATCATGAATAACGGCGTTCTCGGAATGGTGCGCCAGTGGCAGACTTTGTTCTTTAATAAGCGTTATTCAAACACGGTGCTTGAAAGGAAGACCGATTTTGTCAAGCTTGCGGATGCATTCGGTCTCCCCGCAGAGAGAGTCGAAACACCCGAGGATTTTTACGCGGCATTTGAGCGTGCAATGAAGCACGACGGACCGTATCTTATCGACGCAATTATCGATAAAGACGAATTCGTTCTTCCTATGCTCCCGCCCGGAGGCTCCGTTGACGATATGATCACCGACGTTAAGGAGGAAAAAATATGAGAAGCGTTATAGCTGTTTACGTTGAAAACAAATACGGCGTTCTGGCGCGTGTTTCGGGTCTTTTTATGAGACGCGGCTTTAACATCGACTCACTTACGGTTGGAGAAACGGACGATCCCAGATTCTCGCGCATAACAATTACCCTGAACGGCGATGAATACGTGCGCGACCAGCTTGTAAATCAGTTAAAGAAGCTGTATAATATCAAGCAGGTAAAGGTTCTTGAGCCGGGCACGTCGTTTGAACGCGAGCTTATGCTTATCAAAGTAAAGAACACCCCCGCAAACAGAAGCGAGATAATGGCTGCGGCTGAAATATACCGCGCCAAGGTAGTTGACTATACCACCGAAGCAATGAGTGTCGAGATAACGGGCGAACCGTCAAAGATCAACGCCTTTATCGAGGTAATGAAGCCACTCGGCATCGTCGAGATGTGCCGTACCGGAGTTGTAGCTTTACAGCGCGGCGGCAACATAATGGAAAAATAAAAACATCTTATATATTTTTAAGGAGAAACAAAATGCAGAACATTTACTATCAGCAGGATTGCAATCTTGCAAAGCTTAACGGTAAGACCGTTGCCATCATCGGATACGGCTCTCAGGGTCACGCACACGCGCTCAACCTCCACGACAGCGGAGTAAACGTAATAGTAGGTCTTTACGAGGGCTCTAAGAGCTGGGCAAAGGCAGAGGCTCAGGGCCTCAAGGTCATGACCGCGGCTGACGCTGCAAAAAATGCGGACATCATTATGATCCTCATATACGACGAGAAGCAGGCTAAGCTCTACAAGGAGAGCATCGAGCCCCATCTTACCGAGGGCAAGACTCTTGCATTTGCACACGGCTTTAACATCCACTTCGGATGCATCAAGCCTCCCAAGAACGTAAACGTTATTATGATAGCTCCCAAGGGTCCCGGTCACACCGTACGCAGTGAATATCAGGCGGGTAAGGGCGTTCCCTGCCTCGTTGCCATCGAGCAGGATGCAACAGGAGACGCTCTTGAGATCGCACTTGCATACGCACTCGGCATCGGAGGTGCTCGTGCAGGCGTTCTCGAGACCAACTTCCGCACCGAGACTGAGACCGACCTCTTCGGTGAGCAGGCAGTCCTCTGCGGCGGTCTTTGCGCACTTATGCAGGCAGGTTACGAGACCCTCGTTGAGGCAGGATACGACCCCAGAAACGCTTACTTCGAGTGCATCCACGAGGTAAAACTCATCGTTGACCTTATCTATCAGAGCGGCTTTGAGGGAATGCGTTACTCCATCTCCAACACCGCCGAGTACGGCGATTACATCACCGGGCCCAAGATCGTTACCGATGAGACCAAGAAGACTATGAAGAAGATCCTCAAGGACATCCAGGACGGTACTTTTGCTAAGGACTTCCTCCTTGATATGTCCGATGCCGGCGCTCAGGTGCACTTCAATGCTATGAGAAAGCTTGCTTCCGAGCATCCCTCTGAGACGGTAGGTAAGGATATCCGCAAGCTTTACAGCTGGAGCGACGAGGACAAGCTCATCAACAACTGATAAGAGGCACACAATGATAAAGGATACAATCGTTGACGGCTTTCAGAATGCCGCACACCGCAGTCTGTATCACGCGCTGGGAATGACGAAGGAGGAGCAGAACCGTCCGCTTATCGGAATCGTCAGCTCCTATAACGAGATAGTTCCCGGGCACATAAACATTGATAAGATCGTAAATGCCGTAAAAATGGGAGTTGCAATGGCAGGAGGAACACCTAT
>JAZQJQ010000157.1:0-25363 GCA_045541735.1 Eubacteriales bacterium | reverse complement strand
TCCGTCGCGGGAGGCTCAGTTGCGGGATCGGTAGTATCTATCGCAACGCCGCCCCCGCAAGCGTAAAGCGAACTTAAACAGAAAATCAAAGCAAAAAATAGGCAAAAACAACGTTTCATAACACTTTTTCCTCATTTAAAGTTAAAAAGAACAAGGGCGGCATAGCCGCCCTTAACTCTCTCTTTTCGAGTAAAATCATCCAAGCAGCCAGCTATTTAACGAGCTTTCTACATTAAAGGCACTGAGTCCGTTTGCGGTAAGAACATCAATGGGCTGAAAGCTCACTATCTCCACTTCTGGATGGAGGTATTCTGCTTTTTTGTTATTATTATTCATTTTCATTTAACTACCTCCTTATCAGTTTGCAGAATAAGCGATTGCGGAAAGTCCGTAATTGTAGAGCGCTTTTGCAAGCTCGGCCGCCTCGCTGTTTTCAGCGTTCTGCATTTCGTACACAAAGGATGCAACGCTGTAAGTAACGGTCTGAACAACGGTATCCCCTGACTTGAGAACCGCAACTACCTCGCCGTCAAACTCCGTTGCATTGATCGGATCGCTGTATACGATGTAGCTGTCTCCGTACTCCTCTACTGCACACTCGTTACCGTTAACAGTAACGGTTATACCGTCAACAGAAGGAGCAGTCAGCTTAAAGAATACGCTGTTTACGTAATCAAAGCGTACACCTATGCCGGTGAACTTAACACCGTCAACGGCTTCTCCGTTTTCTACTTTTGCAATATACTTATCTGCACCGAGCTGAGCAAATTCAGTTGCGCCCTCAACGCCTTCATTTGCAAGGCTGTCAAGATTGTAATCTCTGTATTCCTGCGCAGCAGCACCGTAGGCAAGAATATCCTTTGCAAGCTGTATAAGAGCATCCGAGCTTTCCTCGCTGTCGATAAGCTGTTCGCAGTAGCCGCGCACGGTCTGCTGTGTCTTGTCAACAAGCTCATCGCCAACGTAAAGCTCCACGGTTATAAGCTCGGTCATTGCCTGAGGAGAAAGCGCCTTAAGAGTATATCTATAAAGATCTCCTGCCGCTTCTGCAGTTACCTCAACAGGTTCCTCGTCTGCATACGTAAATACGACCTTGGTATCAGCCGCATCAACACCGTCTGCAAGAGTTGCAAACGCGTTGAAGGAAAGGTCGGTACCAACGGAAAGGCTGATGTTGGTTATCTCGGTTACTGCCTCCTCGGCAGGAAGTGACTTGATTGCAGTAAGCTCGGGGTATTCGGTTCCCTGCTCCCATGCTCCGGATGAGGGATCTCCGTTAAGCATCGGCGAAACTACTCCGGCAGTGATAAAGCCCAATGCCATCGAATTGTAGCCGGATGCATCTGCAGTAACAGAACCGGCAGTACTATGACCTACGGCATTCTGAACGGTGCTTCCCTGGGTTGCAGAGCCTGTGAGATAGTAACAGTTGGAAACCGTCAACGGGAAGCTTGCGTGAGGATATCCGAATATACTTCCGATGAGTTTGGTCGGTCCGTAGATGGTTCCATGATTAAAAGAATTGCTGAGGCTTATCTTCCATTTTGCATTTGCGGTTGATCTCTGTGCCCAACCGATGATTCCGCCAACTGCACGGTCCGCTGTTACGGAACCGTAATTCGCACAATCGGAAACAGTGTGAACACCGTCCTGAATGGTTCCGATAACACCGCCGACATAATATCCGGTACCGGTGACTGATGCATAGTTTGCAGAATACGATACTTCAAGAGTCAGTCCTGCTGCACCGCTTACAAGGCCTGCATAACCCAAGATACCTCCTGCATGACTGCTGCTTGAAGTTTTCGCAGCAGATATGATTCCGTCGTTTTTACAAGCGCTAATCTTTACGTTTCCGCCTTCTACCCATCCTGCGATACCGCCGTTGTAACCGCCTGCAGAGGTGGTAAGCGCGCCATGGTTAACGCAATTAAGGATGTTAAGCGAATAATCCGCGGAATCATAAATAGAAGCAACGCCAACGATTCCGCCAAGTCCCGCTCTTGCTTTGAGAGCCGCATTGTTAACACAGGAAGCTATGTTGATAACACCTGCGTTTTCGCCCGCGTTAATGGAAGAATTCCCGCTGGCTATCCAGCCCACGATACCGCCCACTCTGCCCTTATCCGCCTGATCTGAAGTATCGGAAAGCACAAGGGCATCGTTGACACAGCCAACAATATTGATCTCAAAATTGTCAGAATTATAATGGAGTATCTGTCCGATAAGTCCGCCGCTCTGAGCGTAATAGCCTGAAGCGGGCGCGTAATATACCGTTCCGTCGGACGAACAGTCAATAATGTTGACCGAGCCCGAGGCAACGGGATTAGTGGTATTCTGCTCTCTGCCCGCTGTCATAATACCGATAAGTGAGCCTACGCCGAGAGTTCCTTTGACCGTGCTGTCGGAATGGCAGTTGATAATACTCACCGTACCGGTTGAATAGGGGAACACATAACCCGCAAGTCCGCCAACAGCCGCAGACTGAGAGCTTACGTTCACCGACACGCATACGTTCTCGATAAGCGTATTGCCGCTGATAATACCTGCAAGACCGCCGTTACCTCTGCTCTCGGTGGTAGATGCCGTAACGGTACCGCTTACCGAAAGATTTTTGATGGTTGCATTGTGCACCCAGCCAAACAGACCGAGGTGCTTCTCACCTTCAATGTTGAGACCGGTAATGCTATGACCCATTCCGTCAAAATATCCGCTGAAAGCATCATTCTGCATACCGATGGGAGCCTGCTCCTCAACCCCCGCAAGATCAATATCCGCCGTGAGATAATAAGCGCCGCCCCATTTTTCCGGATCGTTCATCAACGAGACGAGCTGTTCGGCACTTGATATCGGAATTACTGAAACGGCTGTTGCGGTAAAGGGTATGACCGCAAGCGCAGTAATCAAGGCAAGCGCCAAAGCCAAAAGTCTTTTCGCTTTCATAGTTTTTCTCCTTATGTTTTATATTACTGAAAAAGTAATCTGAATTAAGATCTGCAAGCTACCAAGAACGGCGAAAAGCTGAAAGGCTTTTACACTCGTTTCAGCTTTTTTTAGGTCAACAATTAAGACCGCCGTTTATATAGATCGGTTGCCCCGCTATGCGGTTGCTCTTATCTGAGGCAAGGAATACGGCAAGCTCGGCTATCTCCTTAGGATAAGCCATCCTACCGAATGCACTCGGGTATTCGGCGCTCTTTCCCTCGGTCCAATTCATCATTTCCGTTGTTACGGGACCGGGCGCGATGTTCTGCACCACTATACCGCGCTTGAAGAATGCCTTGGCATATCCTTGACACATTCCCATAACGCTCCACTTGGAGATTCCGTAAGGATGCACGCAAGGCTGATGGCCCGTTTCCGAGCTTACAACGATTATCTTGCCCTTTACTTCCCTTTCGGCATTATGTGTCTCAAAGAATTTGCACGCAGTCTGCATACAGAAGAAGGCCCCCTTTACGTTTGTGTCAAAGATCATATTCCATTCTTCCTCGTCCACATCGTAAAGTCTCTTTCTGCCGATAACACCCGCATTGTTTATCACAATGTCGATACCGCCCATCATTTCCGATGCTCTGTCAAATACCGAGGGGCCCTTCGTTACGTTTTTCACGTCCCAGACAATATAATCGGCATTTCCACTTTGCGCCCTTATAGCATTAACTACGGACTCAAGCGTCTCCGCCCTTCTGCCGGTGATAACAACACTTGCGTGTTCCAGTGCGCATTCATGCGCTATAGCTTCACCTATGCCTCTACTGGCACCGACTACAAGAATTTTTTTGCCTGCAAGCATTTTTTAATTCTCTGCTCTTTTTTTGATAATGCCGATTGCCGCAAGTGCGCACACTGCAGCAAGAGCACAAATAGCGACAACAAAGATCACAGGCTTTGCCCCGTCTCCGGTCGCCGGAGAAGCCGTAGTTGTCTCATCTGTAGCAACGGGTGCCTCGGTAGTTACCGTAACCTCGGTAGTAACAGGAACTTCGGTGGTCACAGGAGCCTCGGTAGTTGCGGGAGCCCCGGTAGTTAGGGGAGCTTCGGTGGTCACGGGAGCTTCAGTAGTTACGGGAGCCTCGGTGGTTACGGGAGCCTCGGTAGTTACGGGAGCTTCTGTTGTTGGAGTATCTGTTCCAGCGCCGGTTGCAATGAAGCGAAGAGTTGGAACGGAGTTCTCGATGACCCAAACGTTAGCAAAATCAAAATTTTTGAAGCTTGCCGCATTTGCCGCATCAGCCGCTGAAATTCCGGTTGCAAGCATATCCATCTCGGAATTGATGAAATAGCAATCGTTTACAGTATTAAGTCCGTTGGGGGCAGCGCAGAAGCCGCATTTAACTCCAACAAAATCGGTAACAACAAGTTTGCCGCCGTTAAAGCAACGGTTGGCATTCAGATCGCTGTCAGAAAATGCCAGTATACCGCCGACATTCGCAAAACCGGTGAGAGTGCCGTAGTTAGCGCAATCATTAAAGGTGAAGTTCATTCCAACGGTGGAAGCCGCCTTGGTTGCGTGACCCATAATACCGCCGGCATACTGACCGGTTGCCTCGATGGAGCCTTTGTTTGCACACTGCTCGAAGGTGTATACACCGCCCTTGGTACCTCCAAGAATACCTGCAGCGTAATCTGCCTCAGCAGAAATGATGCCCTCGTTTACGCAATTCTTGAAATTAACCAAGAAGTCGCCTCTGTACTGGAAGGTGATATATCCGGTAATACCGCCGACGTAAGAGGAACCGTAGATCTCTGCGGTGTTCTTGCAGTTGATAACGTTTACAACGCCGCCCGCAGGATTGTCGGCAGAAGTCTTAACGTTACTGTCCATCCAGCCGATAACGCCGCCTACACGCGTCTTTGCGGTCTCGCCGGAAAGCTTTGCGTTGTTAACACAGTTAGAAACAGTTACTTCAAATCCGTGAGCAATGTATGTAAAGAGGTTTCCTATAAATCCGCCTGCCTGACCTGCAGCAGAACCGGAGTGGTAAACTACCTCACCGTTTGCGGAACAATCTTCAACAAGAATCTTCGTATCCTTAAGCGCTACGTTGGTTGTCTCAACACCGCCGGCGGAAAGAATACCGATAAGGTTTCCTACACCGCGTCCTGCCTCAGTCTTGCCGTAGGAGTGGCAGTTCTTGATGGTAATAACGTCATAATCAGCAACGCAGCCAGCCTTACCTATAAGTCCTCCGACTGCCTGTGCGCTTGCTATACCGAGTGCGGTTACGTCAACGTAGGTGTTTACGTTTTCAATAGTAGAGGTGCCACGAAGAGAACCTACAAGTCCGGCCGCGTACATTTCGGTTCCGCTTGCAGTGGTATCCTCAACCGTACCCTTGACGGTGAGGTTCTTGATGGTTACATTCTCAGCACAGCCAAAAAGTGCCTGATACTTTTCTCCCGTAAGGAAGAGGCCGGAGACCGTCTTTCCGTTTCCGTCAAACGTACCGGTAAAGGGGGTCTCCTTATTACCAATGGGCGATTGTCCACTCTTTGCGGAAAGATCAATATCGGTAGTAAGGTAATAGCTACCGGCCCACTTTGTGCTATCCTTCATAAGCGCCAACAGCTCATCAGCGTTTGAAATTGCTGTGCCTTCAGCCGCATTAACGGAAAAAGGTATCGCACAAATAACTATGATCGCGGCTGCGATCAGCGAGAGAATTCTTTTTGCCTTCATAATGGTTCTCCTTTATTGTTATATTATTAGGGAGTCTTCTCCCAAAGTTTACAATTTAATTCCAGCTGTCAATAACTTCTCTGTATCCGTTATTAACTACCTTTATCTGCTGATCCGCGATGGTCGCATTGGAGTTGTAGATACTGGTGAAGTTATTATCCTTGGTACGGAACATATTGAGGAGGAGCGAGTTCATATTTCCGATGCGGTGAAGCTGACCGATATCGTATATAAAGCTATCGTAGATAATGTCAAGCATTGCGATGCTTTCCTCATCTCTGAAATATGTGCCCTTGATGGTCTTTTCATAAACTGCAGGCTTTACAATATCACGGCCGTAATATGCAAGAGCCTCGGTAACAACAGAGGTATAATCAAAATCCTTTTGCACGGAGGGCAGGCAAAGGAACTGGGAGTTATATGTGGGAATTGTGCTGTAATAACGGCCCTGCTCCTCATTAAGCATCGGGAAAGGAAGAATACCGAAATCGGAATCCATCTCTCTCATGCTTGCGGTGTTATAAGTGGAGGTCGCCCAGAAGAGCGCCTGGTCATTCGTCCACTTCTCGCGAACGTTACCGTTATTGCTGTAACGCTGATACTGAATAGCATAGTCGGTGTTGTACGCAATATTGGTAAACTTATCAATTACGGAAAGCACCTGCTCGTTGTAGATGGAAAGCTCAAACTCTCCGTCTTCATTAATGGTAGCCACCTTCTGTCCGGCGGAGCTTATAACACCAAGAATGGAATCGTCCCAAGCATAAAGACCGTAGCGGTCCTCCATATCCATGATTCCGTTTCCGTCAAGATCCTCGGATACAGCACGGCACAGCTCTGCAAATTTATCAAGCGTCCACTTTTTGTCAAGAACCAATTTGTAGGGATCCTCTCCGCCAAGCTCTGATCTTCCAAGCGACTTATTGTAGAAGATAACGTATGTACAATCGGACTTTGCGGCAGTTATATCTCCCTGAGTGAAGAAGATGCTCCCCATAACGGTAAGATCCTCATTTGCGTTCTGATCCCACCAGGGCTTTTCAAGGTCTATATACTTAGCCTCACCGAGAGGGGCAAGATATCCGCTGTAGGAAAGCGTTGAAACGTCCATACCTCCGATGAGACCAATATTATAGTCAGCATCGTTTGCATCAACGGAACGGGATATACGCTTGTAGCCGGAGCCATTACCTACACCTGATTTGTTTTCATCAACAATGATGCTGATAACAACACCGAGCTGTTCCTCAACCGTAGACTTTCGCTTATACTGAGCCGCATCAAGCACCTCGGTAACCGTATCGTCAAAGCTGAAATCGTCGTATGCGACCTGACCTGCGGAAATAACAACGAATTCCGCATTATCGTACTTCGTGTCAGGGATCTCAAGCTCTGCAACGGGTTCTGTTGTCACCGTATCGGAGGCTACCGGAGCATCTGTTTTCGGAGCATCCGTAACGGAAGGGGCGGTTGTGGTTGCTGTCTGATTTCCGCCGCACGAAGCAATGGACAATGCCATCAGCGCAACAAGGATCAACGCAATTACTCTTTTCATGGTATTTTTCCTTTCTCTTTTATCCGAGCGCACTTGTAAGCAGCGATTGTACTTCTGCCAACCTATCCTTGGAAGGAGCCAACGTATCCTTCATCGGATACTCCAATCCAAGCGCCGCATATTTAGTACGCGCAAGATCGTGATAAGCAAGCGCCTTAACACCTCGCACGTTTTTTAGGTGCGAAATGAATTCGGCTACCTTTTCCGCTTCCCCATCGTTCATATCCGGAATAAGAGGAAAGCGTATTTCCATCGGCATGCCGACGGAATCGAGATATTTTATATTATCAAGTATTTGCTCCGCACCAAGACCGGTAAGTCTGCGGTGGAGAGCATCGTCAATTGCCTTGATATCGCATAAGAACATATCTGCCACGGAGGCAATACATTCTACCGAAGATTGCGGAACTGCAAGCGAAGTATCTATCGCCGTATGTATCCCCTCTGCTTTTAAGAGGTGCACAAGCTCGCATACAAATGCAGTTTGAAGGAGAGGCTCTCCGCCCGAAAGGGTTACCCCGCCGCCCGTCTTTTCATAAAAGGGCTTATCAAGCATAAGCTCAGGCAATATCTGTGATGCGGTGGTCGCAGTTCCAAAAAGTTTGTTTGCCTTTTCAGCACAAATTGCCTCGCATTTTCCGCACGCTATGCATTTTTCGCGATCGAAACAGTGTACACCGGATTCAAAAGCATGAGCACCGCTCGGGCAAACGGAAACACATGCGCCGCAACCGATACATTTGTGAGCGTAATGCGCAAGCACGGGAGGGGCGCACAAGCCTTCGGGATTATGGCACCAAAGGCATCTCAGCGGGCAACCTTTTAAAAACAGGGTTGTACGAACACCTGGGCCGTCGTGTATTTCAAGGTGTTTTATTGCAAAATAAATTCCACTTGTCTCAAGCATACATTCCACCGGATGCACGTTTTATAAAGTCAGATTGTACGACGGGATGCATATTAACGAAATACTCGTTCCAACCGCACACACGCACCTGAAGGTCAGCGAAATTTTCGGGATTTTCCTTGGCTGCAAGCAAGGTTTCAATATCTATTACGTTTCCCTGTATGCAAAAGCCCTTGTTTTCGAAGAATATCTTGATTATGGAACACATAAATTCCAAACCCGCTTCACCTTCAACAGCCGAGGGATGCATCATATAGTCACAGGGAGCTCCATCCACAGCATCTGTAAAATCAATTGCCGCAAACGATGCAAGCAGACCGGAAAGTCCTCTGTGCTCACAACCGTTAACGGGGCGTATATTTTTCGAAAGCGGAGCACGTGCACCGCGTCCGTCGGGACTTGCACCGGTATATCTTCCGTAACGCTCCGCGAAGTTGACAGAATCACCGCCCATGCGGAACACACCGCCGTTAGCGGTAGGCTTGCCAACTATCTGCTTCGCCATAAAAGCATAAATTTCTGCCGCAAGGCTATCTGCCTCAGGCTCGCCGTTGCCCCACTTCACATTGTCGTTTCTTATCTCTGCACGAAGCTGATCCGCACCGCGCCAATTGTTTTTTAGAATATCGTGAAGCTCGGAAAGAGAAACCTTTTTCTGTTCATAAACGTATTTTTTTACGGCAAGAAGCGAATCGACCGTCGTGCCGAGTGCCATGATCTTTACACTCTCATTGGCAAGCGGAAGACCGCAGTCAAACACGTCTCTTCCCCGTTCAACACAACTTGGGAACGTAGAGGAAAGCAGTGGTGCAGGGTTCGTTTCGTATGAATACGGGGCCTGCTTGTTAATAATGTCGATTGTAAACTCCGCAAACTTGCGCAGGTAATCGTAAAATACCAAAAGAAATTCTTCCCACGTTTTGGGTTCCTCGCTTCTCCCAAAGAAATATATCTTCAGAAGCAGATCCTCACCGCCTGTAACTGCATATTCCACTGCCTTTTCCATATTTATCCACGAGGAACATATGTGCATCTCTTCGACGTTGGGAATAAACGTTTCGTTGCAGCCTATAGGCAGATAGTTTTTGGAAACTTCCCTGCCAATACCAATTTTTTCGTAACCCTCGAAAACGACCTCGTCATTGTAAAGAATTATGGACGACGCGCCCGAACGTGTCATATCCATCAGCTTACGGAGAACCACATCGGGCATATTCTTACTGCAACGTATGTGCAGCTTTGGATTGTGTATTTTCAGCTGCTGATAAATATCAAGGAAATCAAGGATCATCTGACAGTTTACGGACTCCTCCGCCCAATCGGTTCCGATACAAAGAGGCTGATCCGCGTATCTTTCCTCGGCGGCAATCTTTAGGAGGAAATATCCGAACATCGTTTTTATATCCTCGCGGCTCATCCTGCCGGATTCTATATCCGTCCGATAATAAGGCGCCCAAAGAGTATCAACAGAACCAAGCGAGCGAATTCTCTCTCTTGCAACCTCACCCGCCGTCAGCATCACGTGCTGGAAACAGAGCACCTCGTACAGAGTTTCGGGTTTTTTCTCTATAAGGCTCTCGTATATCTTAGCCTGCTCCGTCATTCCCTTTTCCGCACACGCTTTTGAAAGGCGGCTCAAATATATCTCAACTGCATTAAGGGCTATCTCAGCGCTTTGATAAAAGACAGACTGACTGTCGCTCAGTTCTCCTTTTGCTTCCTTATCTGCTCTCGCGTCCTTAAGACGGCAAAGAAGGCCGGGAAGACCAAGGTCAACGACACTTTCCCACTCAAACACCGCATGCCACACGTCAAGGTCCGGAATTCCCATACCGGTAACGGCACACAGCTCTCGCATTTTTCTTACTCCGGGAATTCTCTTGTCGAGCACTGCGCGGTAATGTTCGGTAGACAGCTTCTCAAGAATACCCGCATGCGCAACGCTATCGATAACGACTCCGTTGCATATTTTATCGGGGAACGGGGAATGCGTATTTATATCAAGCATTCCGTTCTCAAAAAGGTATCTAAAAACCTCTGCAAAAACAACGGGATACGGACGTGATACGTTATCCTCGAAATGCTTGCGCATTTCTGCCATCATAACATCGGGGTCTTTACCGCTATTTTTGTCCCAGCACGCATTTCTGTATTCGTGTCTGTTTATACTTTTATCCTCAAATAGACGATCAAACATAGCAACCTCAGATTTCACAAAACATTATACGTAAATATTATAACAAGACAATCCGATCATTAAAATGCAGAATATCGCATTTTTATACTTTTCCGAACTGTAATTAACGAGAAAATATTGACAATATTTTTAAGGTGCTTTAAAATTATGTATACAAACTTAAACAATCAAGCAACTGCAATACCGGAGAAGATTATGCAATTTTTCGAAAATATACAAATTTCCAGAATACGATGGTGCGCAAAGCTTTCGCTAAATTCCCTCCACCTGACACGTTTTAAACCGCGTAACAGCCACGCTTTTGTTCTTTTTCTTACCGGAGAAGTGCGTTACACCTATCCCAACAACAACGTTATAATTGCAGAGGCGAACTCTTTTCTATACCTTCCGCAGGGGGTGGAATTCGATTTTGAACCGCTGCGTCCGTCCACCTGCCTTGTTGTGAACTTTCATACAGTAAACAAGCCCGAGCAAGACGCATTCGGTGCCAATTACAGAAACACAACAAAAATACGCGATTGTATGCTTTCCGCCGTAAATTCTTACAAAAACCAAAATGCAGGATTCAGAGCCGATGTCTTCTCCGAAATCTACAAAATCATATCTCTCATACAAAAAAACGAGCTTAACGACTATGTTTCCCCCGAACAGCGAAAAAAGCTCCAACCCGCAATAGAACATATTGAAAAGCATTTTCTTGACACCGATATTAAAATATCCGAGCTTGTAAAGCTTTGCGGAATAAGTGAAAAATATTTCACCACACTTTTCACTCATTATTACCAAACGGGCGCAAAGCAGTATATAATTCATAAAAAGCTTGAGCACGCACGCGCAATGCTGGAATCCACCGCTTCATCGGTTACGGAGATATCGGAAGCTTGCGGCTTTTCATCTGTATACTACTTTTCAAAGCTTTTCAAGCAACGCACGGGAATGACCCCAACTGAATACAGACGAATCAATATATACTAAAATACATTGGGCACACTCAACGAGTGTGCCCAATGTTTTTTATTTGACTTTTCGTTTTCTGAGAATTATCAATACCGCCGCTCCGAACAGCAAGCCTGCAGTGCATATGCAAATGATAAGAACAACAGAATTGCCGTCAGATGTGATATCTCCGCCGATATCGCCGCCTATGGGATTCTCGGGTGCGTTTTTATCAACAGTCAGCGTAAATACGCCGCCAAGTCCGTTGTAGGCGTAATTGCCACTGAGCACCGCTTTTACGGTATAGGTACCATCAGCAGAGGGAAGACCGTCCGTGAAGTCAGTACCGTTCACGGAATAGCTGTAGGATATGTCGCCGCAGCTCTTATCGTAAGATGAACCGCCAAACAGCTTTATATCAAGCTTGTCTGCATCAGCCTTTCTTACGGTATACCCCTCTTCAACGTAAAGGAAATTACCGTCCCAGTTATCAAAACCGCCTATCTTCTTATAAACAGGTGTTGAGTTGATATCCACTTCAAAGGAAGTGATGAGAGGCGAGGGAGAGTAATTCTGTCCCACATGGAAGCCCTCGGAATCAAGTGTGTAAGGCTCCATAAAGCAATATCGGTATCCCGAGGTATCGGATCCGAAATATGCGTGATAGAGCAGGTATTTCGTCTGACCGTCGGGAGAAGTCACAAGGTTAGGTCCGCCAACTCCGCATAGCTCGGAGTTCTTTTTGAATATGGATTCAGGCTTCTTTACCCAGTTATTTATGTCGAAAAGATCTCCGCCCTTGAAGGTCATCTGTCCGAGGTTGTAGCCGGGTGTCCAATATCCGCTAGATGCGTACACAACGAAAAGCTCGTTATTATCTGTCACCATGGGCGTAAGACCCTCTATTACTGCGGGATACCATATTCCCTGTGCAGAGCTGTAACCGTAACCCTCTCGCTCGCGGGTCAGTTCGGGAATAATGAGATCCAGTATCGGTCCCGTAAGTGTCCAAGGATTCTTCATTTCGGCAAGACGTGCTATTTGCTTGAAATCGTCCGTGCCTCTTCCTCGCTGTTCTACCCAAAGGGAATATACTTTTCCATTGTATCGGAACACCGACTGACCTGCAGTCCATTCCGCAAAATTCACGTTAGGATCCGAATCGTGCACAAGTCTTACGGGAATATTCTCTTCTCCTGTCTCAGGATTGATCCAAGCTCCCTGCAAGTCGTTTGTTGCACTCTTAAGGAGGTAGCTTCGGCGGTTTTCTCCGTCAACGTATCCGCTGTCGCTCACAGAAGGCTTATACGTGGAAAACAGATGGTAATATCCTTCGTACTCCGCACCGAAGTCCTCTGCGGAGAAGTACTGAAGCTCCGTGGGCCAAATATTCTCATCTCTTCCCTCCAAAGCCGCGGAAACTGCGGGGTCCTTTGCATTCCACACTCTTTCGGGTGCAGAATAGCCAAGGTCGGGAAGATTTGCTGCCTTATATACAGCAAGTGCAGAGCCCGTAGTATATACGTAATAATACATTCCGTCTACAAGTATTGCTCTGGGGTCTGCGGCTCTGTCTATGGGATTGGTGTATGTAAGCTTACCGCTTATCGCCTTGGAGATATCAAAGCTTTCGCTGACGGTAATGGTAGATACGGTATCTCCGTTAAACAGCTCGTCGCCGTCAATATCTGTAAGATGAACGTAATCGCCGCCATTGAGAGCAAGATTGAACTTTCCGTTAACTGTGCACAAACGGGAAGTACCGAGCGCTACCTTGCAATAGAAAGTACCACCGTTGAGGGTAAAGTTGATATTACCGGTAAATCCCTCTCCCGCAGCAGCTGCGTTTGTACCGAAGGCTCCCGCAAAAAGAGTACCTCCGTTAACCGTCAGGCTTGCGCTTCCCTGCTGGTCGCCTCTGCCTGCCGCAACTACATGACCATGAAATTCTCCACCGTTTATAACGGTATTGAACTTAACTCCATTGTGCTTTGCGCGCGCGGTGTTTCCACCCGTAACGGAGTTCCACTTGCCGCTGTTTACGGTAAGATCGGATCCGTATCCGTCATTACCATCAGAGCCTGCTATAAGGTCAACGTACACGGAAACAGAGGGGAGGCGCGTACATTCAACACCTTCGCCTATCACGGCATCGTAACCGTTGAAAACGAACGCAACTCCGTCAGCCGTGGATTCCACGGTAAGCTTTTCGAGAGTTATGTCGCAGTTGAACGCGACGTTTGCACCAATAATAAGTTTTGCGCCTGCGCTTTTTGCATAATCTATACCGTCATAAACCGAAGTGAGCGTAAACGAGCCCTTTGACTTTGGCAAATCAAGAATATCTGAAACAGTAACCGTTCCAACTATAACAACGTATCCGCCGCCGTCGCCGAGAGTTGTAAACGCTTCTGCAAGACTACCCGCAGCAAGCGCCGCCGAGCTTCCGTTTCCCTTACCGCCGTCGCGCACAAAGATAACGCGCTCCACAGTGCCGTTACCGAAGACTGCCTTCAACTTGTCAACGGTCTTCGCGTCTGTTTTTTCGGAGTCATATTTAAAAAGCTTATCTCCATTTACGGAATTCAACGAAACGTCGCCGATAAATCCGCCGTTATATCTGAGCACCGAGGTTCCGTTTACTCGCGCAAATTCCACGTTTGAAACAGATCCGCCGGAAATATCTATGCTTGCCGCATTAACCTTGCCACCGTTACCGACAGTAATTATTTTAGATACCTCACCGCCCGTTATCGCTATCGTGACATTCTCGGTAATTCCGTCACCTCTCGTTGCACCGCAGAGGGTATTAACCTTTCCGCCGGTAACAGATACGTTCGCACTCTTATAGGTAACGGAGCTGTCTCCGCCGCCTATACCGCAAACCTCGTTAAACGTACCGCTTTCGATTACGACCTCGCCCTTGGCTCCGTTCTTCAAAGCGGAAGAACGTCTGCCGCCAAACACGTTGAATTCTCCGGATACTTCAAGTCCCTTTCCAAAGGTCACCTTGTTGCCACCAGCATAGAAATCACAGGTTCCGTCCATTTTAAGGGACTCAAACGTAGTAGCGCCCGAAAGCTCGTACGCACCATTTATGGTAAGCTTGCCGTTTTCGCCCCCCTTAATTACGATAGCGCCGCTGTGCTTAGGCTCGCTAAATCCGGGTGCGGTAAACTCACCCATAATAATTACGTAACCTCCGCCGTCGGCTATTACTTCCATTGCCTTTTTTAGGCTCCCCGTGGGTGTTTCCTCAGACTTACCGTCGCCGTTTGCGCCCGTTTTTACGTAAACGGTACCAAATGTACTTACGTCAGTAAAGAAGTAGAAACGGGACACCCAGTCTGCGCTGTACACAACAGAGTTGTATGAAAGCTTTATCTTACTTCCCGTAGCAAGCTCCTTTATTGCATCACTTGCGTAAGAATTTGTAATGTTAACAACCTTTGCGTTATTGAGCACAAGGTTCGTATCACCAATGGTGTTATTAAGCGTTACAGCAGATATGCTACCACCGTTAAGCGTGATATCCGCGCTTCCGTCAAGACGGCGAGTAGCGTCACCGGCCGCACAAAGCTCGCCTATCTGTCCGCCGTTTACCTCAATAACCGTACTGCCCGAATAGTGATTATAATTGGATGCACCGTAAAGCTGCTCTATCTGTCCGCCGTTTACGGTTATATATGATGTACCCGTAAAGGTATAAGTGGTCATACCCTTGACGTGGGTAAAGCCTATTACCTTCTTAAAGCTTCCACCGTTTATGGTAACGTGAGAATCAAGATCGTCCGGATAGGAATTCTTATCGGGTGCAAAATATCCGCCAATTGCGTAAAGGAAACGTCCGCCTCCCTTTGCATGCTTTGCAGTAAAGCCCTCGCCGAAGGTCAGGTCATTGAAGCATCCCGCAATATATACGTCAGATGCATCGGATGTTATAACAACATCCGCAAATTCCGTTGCGCCACCAAGAAGATATGCTGACTTTTGCGGAAAATGGAGTGCCGCGCCGATGGCACGGTAGTCCTTTCCGCCGTAAACCGAAGTTATAATGATAGGTCTGAAGGATGCGGGCGCGGTATACCACGGTATTCCGTCCACCGTCACCATTCCCTCTCCCATAGTGTATTTGTCAGTTATAACTATGTAACCGCCGGAGTACTTAATGAAATCTATTGCCTTAGTAAGTGTTTTAAATGGTGCGTTTTCGGTTCCTTCATTCGTATCCTTTCCCTTATAAGAGCTTACGAATACCGTCTGGGGCTCGATTATCTCCTCGGGAACGCTTATATCGGAAAGCTTTGCATAAGGAAGAATATCGCTTATATCAAGACTTTTGTAATCCTTATATCCTACATACTCCTTTGCGCCGGAAAATCCCTTTGCAAAGGCTTCGGTGAATTCATCCGAATTATAACAAACGCGCTTGATACTGAACTGAGAAAGATAGCTTATCTCCTCATTTGCGGAAATAACGGAGCATTTACCGGTTATCCTGCCGCCGTCGAGAACTATCGCGGCATTTCCAACAACGTTATTTACGTTAAGGGTGCCAACCGTACCGCCACCGATGAATACGAGCGCGGAGCCGTTAAGGCGACGCGAGGCATCTCCGCCCGAATTTATCTCGCCGATATTTCCGCCCGTCATAACAAATTCAAGACTTCCGCTGTAGTGATTTACAACAGATGCGCCGTAAACTCTGTCGATCTCACCGCCGTTTACCGTTATGTACGAGGTACCGGAAAAGGTATACGTGCCTTTACCGGTATACATGGAAAAGCCGATTATGCGCTTAAAAGAGCCGCCGTTTACTGTAATATGCGGATCAAGTTTCGCATTCATATTCATGTCTTGCGGTGCAAAATAACCGCCCACCGCGTAAAGAAATTTATCTGTTCCGCTCGAATTAACAGAAACAAAGCCGCCACCAAAGGAAAGCTCTTTAAAATTGGCAATAAAGTATACCTCTTCCCCTGCGCTTGAAACGGTTATCTTATCAAATACCGTATTGCCGCCGAGGGAGAGCGCGGTCTTCTGAGTGAATACAAGCTCTGCACCCGACTGACGCCAGTCTTTGCCGCCGTATACCGATGTCACGGTCACGTTTCCGTCATATTTCGGCGCATTATACACCGGAACATCTGAAACGGTGACTGTAGGATCTTTAAATTCATATCTGTCCGTTAAAACCAGAGTACCGCCATCCTTTAATTCGCGAAGCGCTCTGTCAATGGTCTTGAACGGTAAATTCTCGCTACCCTCAGCACTGTCGCTTCCTTTAGATGCGCTTACAAATACTGTCTTCTCATCCGCGGCAACCGCGAACGGAAAAACAGAAAAAGCCATTACAAGAGCCAAAAGAATCGAGAGGAATCTGTTTTTATTCAAAATCATTTTGATATCCTTTCCAACAACGGCAATGCCGTCAGACCTTTAGTTTTACGGGTTTTGATGTATGTTCAGCTATAAGCTTTACATACTCTTCCGATTCAGCGCGGTCGGGAACGCGAAATTCCACAGCAGAGAGTCCAACACGAGCATATTTGGGATTCCCCGCGCGGTGATAAGGCAGTACCTCAACGGAACGGACCGCGGTATTCTCATCTGCTATCTTACCGACGGAGGCAAAATGCTCTGCCCTGTCATTTACTCCGGGTATAACAGGGATGCGCAAAATTACGTTTGCACCGATAGTTGAGAGAAGAGCTAAATTCTTCAGGATTACATAATTGTCAGCACCTGTAAATTCTCTGTGGCGCTCGCTGTCCGTTCCCTTCACATCGTAAAGAAACAAATCAGTGTGCTCTGCCGCGCGCAGCAAAACATCGCTGTGGCACATACCGCAGGTTTCTACCGCAGTATTGATTCCAAGCTCCTTTGCACGCTTAAGCACAGCAACGGCAAACTCACCCTGCGCAAGCGGTTCCCCTCCACTTAGCGTCAGTCCGCCCTCTTCGCGGTAAAATATTCTGTCGTCAATCACGGGCTTTAGCGCTTCATCCACCGTTACACTCTTGCCCGAAAGCTCAAGTGCCGAAGGGCAGGCAGCAACGCACCTGCCGCAAGAGGTGCATTTTTCGCGGTCTACTGTATGCACCCCGTCTTTTATTATATGATTTTTACACACCCTCGCGCAAGCCCCGCAGCCGATACATTTTTCAAAGGTTATAAGCAACTCGGGGGAATATCGCTGTGTTTCGGGGTTATGGCACCAACGGCATTTCAGAGGACACCCCTTTAAAAACACGATGGTCCGTATACCCGGACCGTCGTGAATTGAAAAACGCTGTACTCCCGTAATTATGCCGACAGGCTCTTTATCAGAAGTTGTGAGCATTTCTGTCTATTATCTCCTGCTGCATATACTTGGGAAGCTTACAGAAGTACGCGGAGAATCCGCCTACTCTTACAAGCAGATCGGAATACTTTTCCGGATCCTCCTGAGCCGCAAGCAGGGTTTTGGTATCAACACAGTTGAACTGAAGCTGATATCCGCCTCTTTCAAGGAATACGCGGATATAGTCCACCATTCTGTCCTCGTTTTCACCGCTCATTTGTCCCTCGGAGAACTTCACGTTTATGGCAACGCCGCCGAGGTACTCCTTATGTGACCACGCAGTGTTGGAAAGAAGTGCCGCGGTAGGGCCGTTTATCTCCCTTCCCTGAACGGGGCTGGAGCCGGAGGAAAGAGGATAACCCGCGTGTCTTCCGTCGGGGGATGCACCCGTCTGGAGACCGAACTTGGAGTGCACAACGTAAGAGAACACACCGGGAATGAGAGATTTTTCGCCTCTGTAATTAGTTATGCCGGTACAGCAACGGACAAGCATTTCGGAGAATTCAGCCGCTATTCTGTCGGTAGACTCCTCATTGGTACCAAAGTGCGGAATTCTGTTTATGATACGCTGGCGGAGAGGCTCGTTATCCTTGTAGTCCTCTTTAAGGATAGCAAGAAATTCGCGCATAGTGTATTCGCCGGAGAAAACAAGCTCGCGAAGTACGCGTATAGAGTCGATAACGCTTCCGAACGCAAGGAAGTTGGGCTCGGTAAAGTTATATTTTGCACCGCCCTCGTCGATGGAACGGCCCGTTTCGAGGCAGTCATGAACAAGGCAGCATGCACGCATAGTGTCACAGCCTACGCGGGAACGCTCAAGCATACGGCGGTTGAGCATAAGATTCTGTTCAAAAATGTTCTTGCGGACGTGAGCTTCGAATCTCTTTAAGAATGCTTCCTCTGTTTCTCCCTCGGGAGAGCTTTCCATCGTATCGAGGAAATACTGCATCAGATTGTGATAAGGCGCAACAACGTAACAACCCGAAGCACCGCAGGGAGTTACCTCGGCGCAGCCGGTGTTGCAGTAGTCTCTTGCATCCTCGATATCAACGCCGTAGGAAAGGAAGGATTCAATAATAAGGTCGTCATTGAATATCGCAGGCTGGGCAAGTCCCGCCGCATTTGTCTGTATTGCACGGCGCAGAAGCTTTTCGGAGGTTTCCTTGCAAACGGAAAGCGTGACCTTGCCGTTTGCGCTGTGCGCAAATCTGATAGCATCAAGACAAACGTAGGTAACGTCATTCTCAACGAGATTACCCTCTCTGTCCCTGCCGCCGAGCATAGCGTCAAACGCTACGTTAGGAAGAATGTACGCTTCGGGCAAAAGCATAAAGCAAGCATAAAGCTCAACAGCCTTTTCATAAGTAATACGGCCAGCCTCAAGATCTGCCTTATAGAGCGGATAAAGGTACCTGTCAACTCTGCCGAAGTAATAAAGCTCCCACAAGCTGAAGATATAGAAATGGATAGTTTGAAGACCCTGATGGAAGGTCTGCGCGGGAAATTCGGGAACGACCTTAAGGTTTTCCGCAATAGTGTTAAGCTCTTCGCGGCGAACGGGATCCTCCGTCTTTTCCGCAAGCTCGGCAACGTATGCCTGATAACGGTGCGCAAGATCGAGAAGCGCCTTAAGCTCTTCCTCGCATCCGTCATAGAATTCGTCTTTAGACAGATTTTCAGGCACGTTCATATCGAGCGCCGCACGGCGCTCTCTTACTTCCTTGAGAAGTCCTGAAACACCGACCTTGACAAGCTTCTCAAAATCAAGTGCCATATGTCCGGAGGTGAGACGGCCGGTGTCCGGTGCGGCCTTCATTATCTTTTCAAGCTCCTGATACTCTGCAGTTTCCTCGGGAGTAAGAGGAGAATGGTCTGGCAGACCAACGATAAGCTCACCGTCATTCACAACGGGTGCCATATTGTAAAGTATATCCGCCTCCGCATAAGCGCGGCGCAGTCGGCTGGTATATGCCCCCCTCTCGTTTTTAACGTATGAGCGCATATAGTTCAGCATCTGGCGACGGACTCTGTGGTAACCAAGCCACTTTTTGAAAACATCGGTTTGATGATAAGTATCGCGCAACATATCGGTACGTGCTACAATGGCCGCTTCGGCCTCTTTTCTGATTGTCATAATAATGCACCGCGCACGTTGAACGTGCTCCTTTCGGTTCAATTAAAGGGCTGTTTCGCACCTTGCGATTTCAGTATATCCGAGAGGGAGGGGATTGTAAATGCACTCTTTTTGCTTTTTTATTCTTTTCCGAACAAAACTTCGGTTTTTTTCTTGCTATGTATTGCAATTTTAATGAGGGTTTGATTTAATATTTGACGTCGAATTTATTCTATTCGGAGATAAAAATGAATTATATTTTGATGATATGCGCCATCCTGCTTGCAGTAGTGAACAGTTCGTTTTTGCACCGCTTTGCAAACCGAGGACTTGATAATGCGGGAGATGTCTTTCTGTTTAACGGCGGAACCCAGTTTATATGGAGCATTCTGCTGCTTGTCTTTTGTATTTTTACGAACACTCTTCGTTTCGATGCCGTTACCATTGCATACGGTGTTTTCTATGCGTTTTTGCTATGTGCATTACAGGTATTCAAGCAGCTTGCATACTCTGACGGTCCTGTTGCGATCACCACGCTCGTCGGCGCTTGTGCCTTCCTAATAACTACCGCATATACGGTTATTTTTGAAGACGATACGATATCTATACTGTATATCATAGGCATCATCACTCTTATCTGCTCGCTCTTTCTTTGCATTGATATAAAACAAAAAAAGTCCGATGCATCAAATATGAGCCTTTCTCCTAAATGGGTGCTGTGGTGCTCGCTTATGTTGGCATCGGGCGGCGCGCTGGGTATTTTTTACAGAGTTTTCGGCGCCTCATCCGCTTCTCCGAATATGAATTCAATGATGCTTTTTGCCGCAGTCCTTTCCGCCGTTCTTCTTACCGCGATTTCATTTAGTGCAAATGCTGTAACGAAAAAGCCCTTGCCGAAAATAAGCAAAACAGCATGGAAATATATGCTTATAAACGGATTTACAAGCTGTATTTACATACGCCTAAACCTTTCCCTCGCAAATCTCCTGCCCGGCACCTTGTTTTTTCCCGTCAGCAACGGCGGAATCCTTGTTCTGTCCACCCTTGTCGGAGTAATGTTCTTCTCCGAAAAGCCTTCTAAAAAGCAACTTATCGGTATTATTGCAGGATTCGCATCCATAGCTTACATTGGATTTGTTAAGTAACGTAAAAAAAGAACCGTTAGTCAAAACGGTTCTTTTTAAATACCAATTCTCTTATTTGTAAAGCGCGTTATATATCTTCAGGAACTTCTCGTCACGGTTCTTCAGCGTTTCAACGTCCTTACCGTCCGAGTAATCGTAAAAGCCCTTGCCGGTCTTCACGCCGTAATTGCCCGCCTTGTAAAGCTCGTCCATAAGCTGCTGAACATCGGAAGTTGCGCAAAGCTCGCGGTTGAGATACGAAGCGATATGATGGAAGGTGTCTATACCGCCGAGGTCAACTACCTCAAAAGGTCCGATTGCGGCATAACGGAATCCAAGTCCGTATTTTACAGTGTTATCAACGTCCTCTGGAGTTGCAATTTCCTGCTCAACAAGGGATATGCACTCCCTGATAACCGCAAGCTGTATGCGGTTAAAGATAAAACCGGGTACGTCTTTTTTGCATACTGCGGTCTTTTTACCTACCTTGTGCGCAAGCTCCGTTACCGCCTCGGTACTTGCGTCGTCAGTTGCTGTTCCGCGGATTATCTCGATAAACGGAATAAGATGTGCGGGATTTACCCAATGCATACCGAGAAAACGGTGCTTGCCCTCCACATCCTTTGCAATACTATCGATGGGAAGACCAGAGGTGTTGGTAGTCAGAATACACTCGGGGCTTACGATGCGCGAAAGCCTTGCCCAGAAATCCTGCTTTATCTCAAGATTTTCTATTATGCTCTCGATTATTATATCTCTGTCTCCAAGCGAATCAAGGTCATTCGAATAACGCAAAGCCGAAAGCACACGCTTTTCCTCCTCAGAGCTCTGCTCTCCGGCCTCCGTCTGCGTGCGCTGATTTACCTCAATAAGCCTTTTTCCCTTTTCAAGCGCGTTTTCAAACGCATCGTATATAACAACGTCATAGCCCTGCTTTGCAAATATCTGCGACATACTTGCACCCATAATGCCCGCGCCCGCAATGCCTATTTTTCTCAATTCCATATAAACCTCCGAAAGCCGTTTTTTCTTCAGTATAAAGCCGAAGCCGCGGCTTTGTAAATGTTCAAAATCGCAGCTTTATACTTTTCCGTAATTAAATGGATTAGAGCTAATTTCAATTTCTGACACACTTGCATTAAATAAGGTTTCATATCTATAGCAAATACTTTTCCCCATACACTTGTGCACATCTAAACCAGGTTCTTTATCATAAGCAACCCGTAGTGTAACAACAGCCGTCCCTTGTGTTCAAAAAAGAGTTCAAAAATCGCTATTCAAAAACGTTTTTTATTTTTTTCATCTTTCATACTCTTGTTACACGCAAGGAAGAGGTGATGATTATAATTGACTTGTGAATGCGGATAAATCTTTATATCCGCCAATTAAAACAAGAAAAACCAAAAATCCAAATAAGAAAATTTAAAAAGTTTTATTAAAAGAAAGAAAAGAAATAATAATAAACAACAATTCTAATTTCACCAATACTACCGTTACCTTCGAGGATATCGATTACATCGCAAAAAAGATCTGCTGCAATATTATCACCGATGCAATCAAAACCAGCGCCGGCACCAAGGAAGGCATAACCGAGACAGGGTATTTTCTTCTGTTTTTCCTCTGTTTAACTTCTTTTTTGAAGAAAAAGAAGTTAAACAGAGGAAAAGGGAAAGAAGGATGCCGCCGAAGCGACACCCTTCCATATTGGGATTATTCGTTTACCATTTCATCGCCCGGATTGTTGGGAACGATGGGAGCGATAATATAATCTTGAACGGGAGTCAAGTCAGCGGCAGGATTCATAATTACGTAGTAATGAGTTGTGGTTACAGCCTCACCCTTGTCGATGAATTTCAGAGCTACGGCAACATCATTAGATACGCCGTTGATGGTATAGACTTCGCCGCGAAGTGCTTCTGTTTCGGATTTCCATTCGCCCTTGTCGTCCTTCCAACCTGCTGTCAAGTTGACATCAGCAATCTTATTCCCGATCTTATCCTCTGCGATAACCTTTCCACCTACGTAGGTCGAATATGCGCCTTCGTTTATCTGATAGAAGTATCCGCTTTCGTATTGGTACTCATCGTCGATAGGGGGAACGGGATCGTCGCCACCAAACAGCATAGATACAGCAACTACCGCTGCCATAAGCATTATTGCAAAGCAGGCTGCTATAGAACCCCACTTGAGCCAAGCGTTCTTTTTTACTGCTTTTGCGCGAGTTGCGCCACTAACGAGATCATCATCAATATGACCTACAGCGTTTACGATTCTCGGTGTTTTCATATTTCAATACCCTCCTTAATTAAAAAATCTTTTAGTTTAGTGCGAGTGTGATGCAACATATTCTTGACCTTGCCTTCGGTGAAATCATAACGTCTTGCTATATCACCGATAGAATCAAAGAAATAGTATTTGCGAATAAATACATCGCGGATTTCACTTTTTTCATTTCGCAGAAAGTCGCTTATTAGTTTTCCAATATCTTCGTCACTTACCCCGTCTGCGATGCTCTCATCTGATAAGACTTCAGCGAGCTCATCGAGCGAAACAATGGTAGCTTGTGAACGTTTTTGTCTTGACATGGCTTCAAGCCGTTTGAGCGATAGATTTCTTGTTATCTTACATACAAAAGCCATAAAATTGTTTGGCCTTGCAGGTGGAATGGCGTTCCATACTCCGATATAAGTATCATTCACGCATTCTTCCGAATCCTCGTTATTATTCAAGATGTTATAAGCAACATTATGGCAGAGCTTTCCGTATTTAATATCTGTCTGCTTGATTGCTTCTTCATCTCGTGCGAAATACAGTTCTATGATGTTCAAATCATTCAATGTTGGTCACCTCCTTATTTGACCTAAAAGCGCTTTCACCCTATAAGTACGTTTTTTTCGCCTTTGGTCTCAAATTTTCAAGAACTTTTTTATATTATATCATATTTTTTCCAAAAATCTTGAACATAATTAGAATAGGACGCCACCGAAGCGGCGCCGGCATATAAAAACAACGGCAAGAACTTTCACGTTCCTGCCGTTGTTTATTATTCTGCTTGGTATCAAAACGGTATCAAAAATCCGACCCGCGTGCCGAAGGCCAGTGATATTACAGGCTTTTTTCAACCTCTGAAATCATTCCCACTCGTTGCAGGGACTTGCATCTTAAACAATTTTGTTTATAAGATGTTGCACCTGCTGTTCTGATTATTTTGATTGCCCATATTATTATAGCTGTACGATGGATGCTTATCATAATCTTATCAGCGGTGATAAACGATCAAAGATCACACAAGGTAATTGTTCCGGATGGCTGTTACCCTAGTGTAAATATTATACGTAAAATCGACTGTAAAATCAAGATGGTGTTGAGAGAATTACAAGAAAACACGGATGCTCTCCCAGAAGAGCCTACATCCGTATTTATCATTGTTTCAGACGCTTCCGCAACTCCAGCACCTTTTCTTCAATCAGGCGAATCGTTTCCAGAAACGCTTTGTCCTCTTTTCCGCTGGGATCTTCCACCCCCCAGTCCTCCCAGTGGGAACAGGGAAGGAAGGGGCATTGTACATTGCAACCCATAGTGATGACGACATCCACCTCCGGAATGTCGGACAGTAGCTTGCTGTGCTGGGTCGCTTCCATGTCAATTCCATGCAACTGCTTCATCAGCCGGACAGCATCCTGGTTGATTTGGGGCTTTGTTTCCGTACCGGCAGAATAGCTTTCAAACACATCGGAAGCCAGCTTCTTGCCTAACGCTTCTGCAATCTGACTGCGGCAGGAATTATGGACGCAGATAAAAGCTACTTTCTTCATATCAGAAACCCAGCTTGTGCAGCAGTTTCTCTACATCGGTGGCCTTCAGGACCTTGCCCATGGAAACTACCTTCTCATTGACCACCAAAGCAGGCATACTCATAACGCCATACTCCATGATCTTCTCCATATCAGTCACATACTCGACTTCGATTGCAAGACCCAGATTCTGTACCGCAGTCTTGGATGCTTCATACAGATCGTGGCAGTTCTTGCAGCCGGAACCCAGAACCTTGATGGTGTTCTTACCGCAGCAGCAAGTATTCTCTGCCTTGGGCGCAGAGCCACAGCAACAGCCGATTTCTTCTGCCTTGGGTGCAGTGCTGCCGCAGCAGCAACCGGTTTCTTTCTTTACTTCTTTCTTTTTGCCAAAGTTAAACAGTGCCATAATATATTACCTCCGTTTTTTGAATCAACAACAATTGGATGTACCGCAGCAGCAGGAAGATGCTGCCTTTTTCTCTTTACCAGCAAAGAACCGCTTTAAGTTTTCGGGGAGCTGATATTCTCCACAGGTGCAGACATTGGGATGATAGATTGCTTTCAAGATAGCGTCAGCCAGCATCTCTCCGGTGGGAACTTCATAGGTCTTGCCATCGTGTTCAAAGACTCTGCAATCCACCTGCACACCGGCAATGTCTCCGCAGCAGCCGCAATCGGATTCTGTGATGGTATCAAAAATATCCTGTC
>JAZQJQ010000156.1:0-10468 GCA_045541735.1 Eubacteriales bacterium | reverse complement strand
GTAAAGCTTCAGTTCAACCGTCTCGCCGATAGCCCATTCATAGTGTTCTTCGCGCTTTAGGTCACGCTCGATTCCCGGGGAAGATACTTCAAGCATATAAGCTTTATCGATAAGATCCGCTTCGTCGAGAATGGGGTCAATAGCGCGGTGCATATTTTCACAAGCCTCAATGTCGATGCCTTCGTCGCTGTCGATGGTAACGGTCAGATAATTATCGGGGCCGCGCTTTGCAAATTCAACGTCCCAGATATAAAGACCGAGTTCTTCGGCAACGGGTGTAACGAGCGCTTCTACCTGCGCGGCGATACTGCCCTTACGTTCTGTGTGTTTTTGTTCCATTCGTCCTCCATGTGCTTTACAAAAAAACGAGAGTGGACGGAGCCCACTCTGCAAATCACATCTGATAACACAATCATAATATCACAGATGTGTGTGATTTGCAAGTGTTTTTATGAAAAAAATGCCCGCTTTTCCTTAATTTCTAATATATTTACTTTCTAAACGATAATATTATTTACTTTTTGCTGAGTTTGTGGTAAAATACGATAAAACATTTAGTCGGAGACAGATATGAAGCTTGAAAAAATCCTTATGGTCGCGATGCAGATGGGCATAGGAGGAGCAGAAACACATATACTTGAGCTTTCACGCGCTCTAGCTATGCGCGGATATTGTGTACACGTAGTTTCGCGTGGAGGAAGCTTTGTTAAAGAACTTGAGGCATCCGGTATCAAGCACTTTGCTTTGCCTCTCAATACCCGGCGTCTTTCTGATGTAATCAGATCCGTACGCGGATTGAAAAAACTTATTAAAGCTGAGAATTATGATATAGTACATGCTCACGCACGAATACCTGCGGCAATCTGTGCGTATCTCTCGCGTAAGATGGGTTTTCGCTTTGTAACCACAGCACACTGGGTGTTTAAAGTAACGCCGCTTTACCGTCTGCTTTCTGATTGGGGACAGAGATCTCTTGCTGTAAGCGAGGATATAAAGCAATATCTAATAGATGAATACGGAGTTTTTCCCGATAATATCCGTGTAACTGTAAATGCACTCGATACCGATAAGTTCTCACCGGATATCGACTGCTCGGACATTAAGAAGGAGTTCGATATTGATGAAGACTCATTTAATATCGTGTGTGTAAGCCGAATGGATAAGAGCAGGGGAGAGGTGCCGCTTCTTCTTGCACGCATTGCATCAAAGCTCCGAGAAAAATACAAGAACATTAACGTGCTTCTTGTAGGCGGCTCTGCTCTCGGTGGTGAGGAGAGCGTTATTCCTGAGATAGAGTCCATTTGTGCTGAAGATCTTGAGCGGTACGGCGAATGCGCAGTTAAGCTTTGCGGTCCGCGTACGGACATAAATAAGTTTACCGCACTTGCAGACGTCTTTGTTGGTGCATCGCGAGCGGCTCTTGAGGCGATGGGCGCAGGATGTCCCGTTATTCTTGCAGGAAATGAAGGCTATGCCGGTATTCTGGACGAGAAGTCTCTGGTTGAGGCGGTCGCCACGAATTTCTGCTGCCGAGGCTGTGAGATGCCTGATGAAAGCAAACTTCTTCGAGATCTCAGCGCGCTTTGCGAAACTGATAAAGACGGGCTTTGCCGTATGGGTAAGATGATGCGCGCGTTTATTAAGAAGAATTACAGTCTTGACAGAATGGCGGGTGATGCCATAGCTTTATATAATTCTACCGTTAAGCGCAAAAAGCACGGCGACGTTCTTATATCAGGTTATTATGGATTCGGAAATGCCGGTGACGATTCACTTCTTTCCGCTATTATCGACGAGATCAGTAAGAACGATCCTGAACTATCTTTTTCAGTACTTGCAAAGAATCACCGAAAAGCTGAGAAGCGTTTTGGTGTAAAATGCGTTGAGCGTTTTAACCCGATCGCCGTTTTCTCCGCAATGTGCCACGCCAAGCTGTTTATAAGCGGCGGCGGCAATTTGCTGCAGAACGGTACGAGCAACAAGTCGCTTGCATACTATCTTTGCACGATGAAAATGGCAAGGATACTAAAAAAGAAGACTATGTTGTATGCAAACGGCATAGGACCTCTTTACGGAGAAAAGGCTAAGAGATTCACCGCTGATACGGTTAACAAATGTAATCTTGTGACTCTCAGAGAACCGGATTCTGCAGAATTCCTAAAAAGCCTTATTCCCGGCAGAAATGATTTTATCCTCTCCGCAGATCCTGCTCTTCTATTAAAGCCTGCCACTGAAAACAGAATAGATTTTATACTGGATAAGCATTCCATTCCTAAGGATAAGCGTTATATTATTGTGTCAATGCGCGCAGTAGTCAACAAAAAGGAAGCCTTTACCGAAACGGCTTGGGATGATTTTGCAAAACAGTTTGCAATAGAGCTTGGAGAATTATGTGCCGCAAAGGGATTATATCCTTTGTTTATTCCTATGCAGCCGGCTCTTGATTCCGCCGTCTGCCGAAAAGTCTGTGAGGATTGCGGACGCGGTAGTTTCGTTTCCGGACTTTCAGTATCAGAACTAATTGCGCTTATGGCAAGATCCGAGCTTGTATGCGGAATGAGACTCCACTCGCTGATTTACGCAATGGCATGTTCAATTCCGTTTATAGCGCTTTCGTATGATCCTAAGGTTCGTGCTTTTGCGGAATACGCGGAGATGCCGTACGTGATCGATGCCCCTGAAGGATGGGAAAACGGTGCTCTTATAAATGCCGTAAATTCCATTACGGATAAAAGGGAAGCTCTTATCGAAAAAGAAAAAAACAAGGCATCGGAATTCCGATGCCTTGCAGAAAACGACGCTGTTCTTGCAGTAAAGCTTCTTCGTTCTTGATCACTCACCGAGATATCTTTCTCTGTAAAACAAGTATTGCTGTGCCACTCCGGCATAAGGTCCGAAAACGGATGTGTCCTTACATCCGGGGAAATACTTTTCCATTGCTCGCTTGATCCATACGTCCTTGGGGAAGGCATCCAAACGTCCGAAGCCGAAAAGCAAGGTGCAAGCGGCAACCTTTTCCCCAATACCGCCGACCGAGGTGAGCAGCTTTGATGCGCTTCGCGTATCAGGCTCGGCTTTTACCTCGTCTATCAAGCCGTCAAGCGCGGCATTTGCGGCGTTCAGTATGTATTCGGCGCGGTAACCGAGCTTTAGTGCCCGTAATTCCGAAAGCGGCAGGGAAGCAAGAGTTTTTGCATCCGGAAAGCTGTAGAAGCTTCTGCCGTCCGATGTAAGTATCTCATTTCCGTAGTTTCTTGACAAAGCTGATATCAGCCCTTTGATACGGGGGATGTTGTTGCATTGCGAGATAACGAAGCTGATAAGCGCTTCGAACTCTTCTTGCTTCAGTATTCGTATTCCGCCGGCAAGCTTTGCGGCGTCGGACAAAACGTCTGAGCGCGATGCAACGTCAAGTCTGATCTTTTCCCAATCCGTGTTTAATCCGAGGAAACCTTTCCATTTTTCCGCATTTTTAGGCGCGACGTTGTGTAGAAGAATTTTGCCCGCTTCCGGCTGAGACATCTCTATATATTCCCCTAATGCAACTCCCTCAAAGGTTCCGCGGACGGTGGGTTCGAATCGAAAGCACTGTCCGCAATCAAAGGTAAGTGAGAGGCTGTAGCCTTCAGCTTCCAAAACAGTTCCGTTAACTGTGGAAGGGATAAGTGTGTTTTCCAAATTCGCACCGTCCTTTCGTTTTCTTTATTTTACATCAAAGAACATCATTTTGCAACAGTGAGGTAAATATGGCAGAAAAAATTTATATGATACCCGTCAATGAGGCATTTGAAGCCTCGCAGGCAGACCCCGCGTGCGGATGCCCGTACTGTGCCCTTGAAAAAAAGCTCGAGAATAATGAGCTTGATGCAATTTTGGGTGCCGCAATGATGGAACCTGATATCAGGATAAAAACTAACGAGCTCGGCTTTTGCCACGAGCATTTTGAAAAAATGTTCGTGATGAAAAATCGCCTCGGTCTTGCTTTGATGCTTGAAAGCCATCTTGACGAGCAGAGAAAGATACTGGACGGCTCCTTTATGCGTTCCGCCGCCGCAAATGCTGAAAATTCGTCAAAAAAGATCGACGAGCTGCAGGCAAGCTGTTACGTCTGCGGCAAGATAGAGTTCCATTTTTCGAAAATGCTTTCTACCTCCGTCTATCTTTGGGAAACAGAGGAAGCATTCCGTAAAAAGTTCGATGCACAGCCGTATTTCTGCCTTACTCACTATTCACGTCTTATAAATTACGCATCGAAAAAGTTACCCAAAAAGATGGTGCCCGACTTCCTTGATGCCGCTAAAAAGGTTGAGGCAGGGTATATGGATACTCTGCGCGAGGACGTTAAGTGGTTTATCAAAAAATTCGACTACCGCTATGAGGAGGAGCCTTGGAAAAACTCCAAAGATTCCGTTGAGCGCGCTATTAAGTTTTTGAAATAAAAGAATCCTTCCGTACAAAAAGTACGGAAGGATTCTTTTATTTCGGCTTTCCTTTGAAAAACAAGGAGGCAATAAAACCGAAAAGCAACGCCGCGGTCGTGCCTCCCGATGCGGCCGAAAGTGCGCCTGTAAAGATGCCCGAAAAACCATGTTCGTCAATAGCTTCCTTCACGCCCTTATATATACTGAAACCAAAACCGGAAAGAGGAACGGTGGCGCCTCTTCCTCCGAATTCTGCGAGCGGAGCATAAATTCCGAGAGCACCGAGTAATACACCGAGGCAAACGAATAGTACGAGCGTTCTTGCCGGAGTTATAGAGGTTTTATCAATAATGATCTGGCAGATCACACACAACAGTCCGCCTACAAGAAAAGCTTTTAAGATGGAAAGTATTAACATATCAATCTCCTATATGCGAGATCCGAACCAAATGGCAGATTCCCGGAATGGTGTTCCCTTGTTGAACGCTTGCGGCATTCATAAGAGCGCCTGTGGCTGCAAACAGAATGTTTTTAAGTCTGCCGCGCTTGATATCGGGTAATATGAGCGAAGAAAGCACCGAAGCCGAGCATCCGCACCCGGAGCCTCCACATTTTATATCCTCATCTCTTGGGTCATATATCATAAGTCCGCAGTCTCGGTGATTTATTATGTCACTGTAGCCGTTTTCAGACATCAGAAGTCTAAAAAGATCACTGCCCTCTGCGCCGAGATCTCCAGTGAAAATATAATCGAAGTCTTCAGGGCTTTCCCCTGTTTCTTTGAAGTACGATATAAAGGTATCGGCGGCAGCCGGAGCCATAGCTGCCCCCATATTGTTCGCATCAGTTACACCGCTGTCGCGCATTCTGCCCGGACATACGGCTTTGATCTCGGCAAGTGCGTTATGTGGATCCTTTCCGATAATGAAGGATGCACCGCCCGTAACGGTCCACTGAGAGGTAGGAGTTTTTTGACTGCCGTATTCAATTGGAAATCGGAACTGCCTTTCCGCAGAACAGTTATGGGAGGATACGGTCACGGAACATAGACGTGCGCCGCCGTTCAACGCAAGGGTTGCCAGTATAAGACCTTCTGAAGAAGTGGAGCAAGCACCGAATACTCCGAAAAGAGGTACGTCAAAGCCAATCAGTCCGAATACTGAAGCAACGCATTGGTTCAAAAGATCACCTGCAAACATACAGCTTAGTTCGGATGGATCGATCCTGCCTTTTTCAAGCGCTCTGTTAAGCGATAGCCGCTGTATTTCCGCTTCTGCTTCCTCCCACGTTTTCTTACCGAAACGGTCGTCGGCATACGTTATGTCAAACAGATCTCCGATCTGACCGCTTCGCTCTCTATGTCCTCCAACAGATGCTGAGCAAAGAATATACGTTGGTTTACCGGGTCTTATTACTCTCATTTTCATCTCCGCTTTTTTGTTTTAATATTTCCCGTATTATCCGTAATATCCGTTTATTTATTATGTTTACAATTTATTTGATTTTTTTAGGAAAATATGTTACAATAAAAAAGAAAGGAGAGATACGGTATGGATACAAAACTCGGTTTTTCAATAACCGATCACTTTGGAATACCTTCATCTGAGCTTATTTGTCTTGCTGTCAAAAACGGGTTTTCTGCCGTTTCTCCCACGTATTCTCCGCATCTTTCGGAAGATTGCGCTGCTGCAAGAGAATGCGGTGCTGAGCTTCAATTTTTGCATGCTCCTATCGGCAAAGCCGCTGATATGTGGAGCAGGGATGCGGAACGAAGAAAAAAAGCAGTGTGCGAGCTGATCGCATGTGCCGAATCCGCTTCAAGATACGAGATACCCGTTATGGTCGTTCATACGTGGATCGGCTTTGATAATGACCATACACCTACCGCCGAGGGGCTTGACTCACATTCCTTGCTTGTCAGACGGGCAGAACAGCTTAACGTTAAGATAGCATACGAGAATACGGAAGGTATTGAAACACTGTACGCGCTTATGAAGCATTTTGAAGGGTGTGATGCCGCGGGACTTTGCTGGGATTCGGGACACGAGCTCTGCTATAACAGAGGAGAGGATCTGCTTGCACTTTACAGGGACAGACTCCTTATTACGCATCTTAACGACAATCTTGGTATCAGCGACCCCGGAGGAAGGATATATTTTACGGATGATCTGCATCTCTTACCCGGTGACGGAAAAGTGGATTGGAACCGAGCAATTTCAAATTTAAAGGCTGCAAAACCGCAAACTTATCTCAATTTCGAATTGAAATATCTTTCAAACGATATCTGCAGAAGACTTTACGGCGGAATTTCGGTGGAAGAGTATCTTTGCGAAGCATATAAACGCGCAAAATGCGTTCTGGATGCTGTAAACAAGACTGGGAGGAAGGAATGAAAGACTATACGGATCTGGAGATAAACGACCACCGCTTATATCTGGAAGCGCTCTCTGTACGCTATCCGAGCATTCGTGCTACAGCTGCGGAGATTATAAATCTGCAGGCTATACTTGACCTTCCGAAAGGTACGGAGCACTTTATGTCCGACGTGCACGGTGAATATGAAGCATTCAGACATATACTGAATAATGCTTCCGGCTCTGTGCGCGAGAAGATCGATATGTTGTATTCGGATACTTTAACGGATGAGAGGCGTGCAGAGCTTGCAACTCTGGTCTATTATCCTAAGGCAAAACTCAAAGAGCTTATACAGAATGCGGAAAATGAGGGAATACTATACCTTGATATACTAACTAAGCTTATTGCGCTTTGTCGTCTCGTTTCATCAAAATACACCCGAAGCAAAGTACGCAAAGCTTTACCTCAAGATTTTGCATATATACTTGAGGAGCTTTTGTTTTCGCCTGTCGAAGGTGACGGAAACCGCTCACCGTACCGAAATAATATTCTGTTAACGATTATTGAGCTTGGTCAAGCGGAAAGACTTATAGTAGACCTTGCCGACACCATTAAGCGCCTGATAGTTGACAGACTCCATATTGTCGGGGATATTTTTGACAGAGGTTCACGCCCCGACATAGTGCTTGACGATCTTATGGATCATCACGGGGTCGACGTGCAGTGGGGTAATCACGATATACTTTGGATGGGAGCTGCGACTGGCAGCAGAACATGCATCGCAAACGCGCTTAATAATTCATTTACTTACGGCAATCTTGATGCAATAGAGATAGGCTACGGTATTAATCTCAGACCTCTTGCTGTTTTTGCATCCGAGGTTTATAAGAATAATGACGTATCTGCATTTATGCCTAAGGATAAAGGCGATACCACAGCTTATTCAAGTAATTCCCCCGCACTTATCGCAAGGATGCACAAGGCAATTGCGGTCATCCTTTTTAAACTTGAGGGGCATATTATCTCCCGAAATCCAAATTTCGGAATGGAAGACAGATTGCTGCTCGACAAGATAGATTATGAAAAGGGAAAAGTTAAAGTCTACGGCAAGGAATATCCGTTGAAAGACTTTAAGTTTCCGACGATCGACCCGCAAGACCCTTATCGTCTGACTGCTGAGGAAGAGCAGGTAATGGATCAGCTGAAAACTGCATTCCGCAGAAGCGAAAAACTACAGAGACACGTAGAATTTCTTTTCTCAAAAGGCGGTCTCTACAAATGCTGTAACGGTAATCTTTTGTTTCATGGATGCATCCCTATGAATCCCGACGGAACGCTTATGGCACTCTCTGTTGGCGGAAAGACTCTTTACGGCAGGGAGCTTCTTGATGAGATAGAAAGAATGATACGGCTCGGATATCATTCAGCTTGGGGATCAGAAGAACAGAAAAAGGCCAAGGATTATATGTGGTTCTTGTGGTGCGGAAAAAATTCCCCGATTGCAGGCAGGACCAGAATGACCACCTTTGAGCGCTTGCTTATTGATGACCCGGAAGCTCACACGGAACCGAGAAACAGTTATTATGAACTTTATAACGATGAGAGTGCGTGCCTTGAGATATTAAAAGAATTCGGACTTGAAGAGAGACACAGCCATATAATCAACGGGCACATTCCCGTTAACAAAAAGAAAGGTGAGAGCCCGATAAAGGCGAACGGCAGACTTATCGTGATAGACGGAGGCTTTTGCCGTGCTTTCCGTGATAGAACCGGTACGGCAGGCTATACGCTTGTATATAACTCATACGGAATGCGCATCATCAGCCATGAGCCTTTCGCCGGCAGGCAGAACGCTATTGATGAAAATAAAGACATATTAAATACCGCGGTTGTCTTTGATGCAGTAGAAAACAGAATAAGAGTAGCGGATACCGATGACGGAAAACGCATAAGGGAACAGATTGACGGACTATCGATGCTGCTTGCGGCATATAGAAGCGGCATGATAAAGGAAAAAAATATAAAGAATTGAAGATTGTGAGGAACGCGACTGTGAAACCATTTCTCGGAATTAATCTAACGGAAGATAAAAAGAACACAATACCGAACGGTTTTGAGTTTATGGAGGATAAACCCTCGCCTGAGCTTTCAGCGGCACTCGAAAGGTCAAAGAACAATCTCGACTCCGCCGTGAAAAAAGCTAAGCTGCCACTTTTACTTCGTATAGTGGAGTGGATAACTGCTCTTTTGGGTGTCGGCATTCTTTTTGGAATATTAGAAGCTACAACAGATGAGGATCCTGTGCCCTTTTCAAAGATTTTGAAAGAGATGCCGGAATTGATTATTGCCGGAATAGTGCTTGTCGGCATTGCTGCAATTATTTATTTTTACGGTAAGCGCACGGAATCAGCAGTTTTAGAAAGCGACGAGAACGTACGTACCGTTAATAACATATCCGTTTCTCTTGACACCATTTTTGAGGATCTCGGTGTACCTGAAAGTGCACGCAACGTTGATATCTTAATGTTCTTCTATAAAGAAAAAGACGGCGAGCCTAAGCTAACCGTCAAGGGAAATCAGAATTTTATGTTTATGAATCTCCCTTTTAAGATCTTTGCCGATCCTAAGACATTCTACCTTGTAAACGTCGAGGGCAAGTACGCCTTTTCTAGAAAAGACGTTAAGGCAATAAGAACAGTTAACAAGCGTGCAACGATGAATGACTGGAACAAGGATTATCCTTTTGATGACGATAGATATAAAAAGTACGGTTTGAAGATGGATCAGTACGGTGTGATTTATTTCAAACCCTATTACGTGCTTGAGTTGGACATTGGCGGAAATACCTGGGGTATATATTTTCCCTCCTACGAGTTACCGCTGTTTGAAGCTCTGACGGGATTGAAGGCGGAATAATTATAACAGTTTGCTTATCCAATAAATAATTCCGTAAGCAACGCCCGAAAGTGTGCCGTAGAGAAGTACCGGTCCTGCAACAGTGAATATTTTTGCACCAACACCCATAATATATCCCTCTGCGCGTGTGTCGATGGCAGGGGATACTACCGCGTTTGCAAAACCCGTGATGGGTAGCAGTGTGCCGGCCCCCGCATGCTTTGCAATGTCATCGAACACACCGAGGCAGGTAAGAACTGCCGATGCTCCGATAAGTAATACGCAAACGTACGTAGAACTGTCTTTTTCGTTGAATTGCAATAAATTATAGAACACATAATATATGAGCTCACCGACGGCGCAGATCCCTCCGCCCACAGCAAAAGCAAAGGTGCAGTTCTTTAAACTTGGAGTTCTTTTCGCCCGCTCGGTCGTCAGCTTAACGTATTTTTCTTTGTTGAATTTCATATTTCACCTCAAAAATCTCAGTAAACACATTATTTGCAAAGGGAGGCAATAATATGCGGATGTATGATCTTATTCACAAAAAGAAGGAGGGCAAGGCCCTCTCAAAAGAAGAAATAGATTTTTTTGTTGAGGGAGTTACCGACGGATCTATACCAGATTGCCAGACCTCCGCGCTTCTGATGGCGATCTGCCTTAAAGGTATGGACGATAGGGAAGCGACGGATCTTACTCTTGCTATGCTTGCTTCGGGTGAGAGTGCAGATCTTTCGGCCATTCCCGGGCTTAAAGCTGACAAGCATTCCACAGGCGGCGTAGGAGATTCCACTACC
>JAZQJQ010000155.1:0-8271 GCA_045541735.1 Eubacteriales bacterium | reverse complement strand
ACCGCTTGGCCTCCGACTTCTCGGGAATAAGGGAATCAAGCTCTGCAAATTCAAATTTTACCGCTTCTCCGCCCTGCAGTATGCCGGCACCCACGTTTGCGATATTGGTTGCCGCGCGCAAAGCATCCGTAAACTGCAGTGCGTATTCGTCGCTGTACTGAGGACCGCTCGGTGCTTCCGTAACCGCCGTGTCCGTTGTAACGAATGCGGTGTCATCGGAAATACCGGGACGGGATGAATGGTCTCTTATGTGAAATGAAAAGTCGAAAACTCCGCGCTGATAAAGGACTGCCGATGCGCATATCACACACGCGGTAAGCAGCCATACCGTTCTTGACAGTGCTTTTCTGAATCTTCTCTTGTTTTTCATAGTTTTTCCTGATTTTATTTGCGGGCGGATAATATCCGCCCTTAGGTACGGGGATCGTGGGACGTCAAGGCGCCGTCCCCTACTTATGGTACTTCGCGCCATACTCGATCGTTTTTGCGCGGTACAATGCTTCCATTAAGATAACTCTCATCAATCTATGGGGAAACGTGAGCTTTGAAAACGAAAGTCTTACGTCGCAGATATCCTTTACCTTTTTGTCTATGCCGAGAGAGCCGCCGATGATAAACACTATACCGGGATAGGTAAGGGATGCGTTTTCAAGCAGCTTTGCAAGCTCCGGACTGGAAAGCTGTTTGCCCTCAACGCAAAGGGCGACTTTCATACATCCGTCGGGAATGGCGGCGAGTATTTTTTTTCCTTCTTTTTCAAGGACTGTCTGCATTTCTTTTTCGCTTGGGTCGTCGGGTATCGGCTCGTCCTTTAAAATTATTACTTCCGTTTTTGCGTAGCGCGAGAGGCGCTTTTCATATTCCTTTGCCGCCTCTGTAAAGTATTTTTCTTTATCAGATCCGACAGCGATGACCGTTATTTTTTGCATATATTCACGACCTCCGTGCGTGATGCAACGCGCACGGTACAATCCATACCGTCCAGTGCCGCATCCGCACACCTTTTTGCAATTACGCAATCGTTATTTTCAAAGCTGAGGTGTCCGAGCACGAAGGTCCTCGTTCCGCCGCTTGCAAGGCGCGGAAGCACCCGTGCACAGCTTTCGTTTGAAAGATGGCCGCAATCGGAAAGTATCCTTTCTTTAAGAAAACGGGGATACGGTCCGTTTTTCAGCATTTTTATATCGTGATTAGATTCTATAAGTGCGGCATCCGCGCCGTAAAGGCATTCGAATACCTTGTCACTTACATATCCTATATCGGTAGCCACAGCAATATTTGTCGCATCCGCACATTCAAAACGATAACAAGCCGCACCCGAAATATCGTGCGGTGCGGGATAAGGTATTACCGTTATATCACCAAAAACGAGCTTATCTCCAAAATCAAAATGCTCTATTCTCTCCCCGTCTATGCCCGATTCCGTAAGGTGGTGAAAGGTATCAAACGAGCAATAGATCTTGCCCTTATATCTTTTCAGCAGAACGGGCAGAGCTGATATATGGTCCGCGTGTGCGTGCGTAATTAAAACTGCGGAAATATCCTCAAGTGCCGCTCCTATCTCGGTGAGCGCCCTGACGATGCTTTTTGTATTTTTTCCCGCATCTACAAGGATAGAGGTATTTCCGCTTTTGATAAACGAGCTGTTACCCGAAGAGCCGGAGAACAGCGAATATGCTTCTGTCATTAAAAAAGATCCTTAAATCTGTCAAGTATAAACAGATCTATCATATCAAACATAAAGGTAAACAGCAGCGGAATGATTATAACAAGCATCCACTTGGACTTTTTTTTGCGTCTCTCCCCCTCAGCTGTCACCGCACACATCTTCTCATAGCTCCAATCCTCGGGAAAGCTTTCGGGAGTGCGGTTTACCATGGTAAAGCCCTTGTTATAAATTATATAGGCGGTGAAAAATCCGATAAGCGCCGCAAAATATGTCCATAATACAATTTGCGAAGCAAGGTATCCCGCATCGCCGTTTGCAAGCATGGCGTAGATCGCATAAAACACGACGGTGTTTACCACAACGAGCAAAAGATATAAAAGAGTGAGGCGCGCTTCTTTTACCTTATTCCTCTCCTCCCCGTTTTCGGGGAGGGAGGTATTTTTGTTGTTTTTATTCTTTTTCATCAAAGATTAACTATAATAGCGCCCTCGGGTCTTATCTTGAGTGCGGCGCAGGCACCCTCTCCGAATACGGAGTCCATGATTCCCTTGTATTCCTCAACCTTTTCGGTGGGGATGAATGCCTGAATGGTACCTGCAAAGCCGCCGCCGTGTACGCGGAACGCTCCGCCCCAGCCGTTAGTAATGTATTCGGTAACGCAAAGAGCGAGAGAAAGACCCTGCTCGGCTACGTTTTTAACGGTATAAACGTTCTGGAGATATTTGAAGCTGGAGTTGCCGCTGGCAAATACTCCCTTGAAGAATTCGTCAAGCTTGCCTGCACGCAGAGCTTCGGTCTGCTTTTCAACTCTCTTGTTTTCAGCCACAAAATGCATTGCGCGCATAATTGCACGGTCGCCCGCGGTCTTGCGGAGAACGGGCATATCCTTAATGAGATCCTCCTCGGTGAGTCCGCGGAGAGCATCCTTGCCGTAGTAAGCGGCGATAGCCTTCATCTCTGCGGGTACGGAAGCGTAATCATCGTTAAGATCTGCGTGGTTTCCGCCGGTATTTACGATGCAGAGGGAGTAGCCTTTTCCGGAAAGGTCAAACTCGATAGGCTCGATAACAGGCTGAGAGGGATCTGCAAAATCGATAGCAACGAATCCGCCGACAGCGCACGCGGTCTGATCCATAAGTCCGCAGGGCTTGCCAAAGTATACGTTCTCTGCAAACTGAGAGATCTTTGCTATCTCGGGATTGCCTATCTTACCGCCGTTTGCAAGATGATTGAGTATATTACCGATCATTACCTCAAATGCGGCGGAAGAGGAAAGTCCGCTTCCCTTATGTACGTCGTTTGTAGTATATGCGCAGAAGGAGCAGATCTCATGTCCGTTCTTCTTCAGACCTGCACAAACACCCGCGATAAGGCCGCGGCTCTTGAAAAAATTCTCCTGCTTAGGCTCTGCTATATCGGAAAGATCAACTCTGTCCTCGCTGTAGCCCTCGCTTCTTACACGGACGAGGCCGTCGTCGGTCTTTGCCGCAACCGCGATGATATCAAGGTCTATGGCACCTGCAAGAACCTTACCCTTGTTGTGATCGGTGTGATTGCCGCTTATCTCGCTTCTGCCGGGAACGGAGAAAACGAATGCGTCTTTATCCGCACCGTAAAGCTCTGCAAATTTTTCGCAGGCATCGGCATATCTTTTTCTCTGTCTGTCAAGATTTTTTCCGTAAAGGGAATTAAGGGTCTTGTCCGCCTTACCCGCGCGGACGTACTCGGCAAGCTGTAATGCGTTCATAGTGTTATATATCCTTTCAAAAAAGTCGTTAATAAACGGAAAAGCGCATACTTTTCCTCATACTGACATAAGTATAACATCTACTTTTGAACATTTCAAGACTAATTTGTAAAGGAATTATTACTCCAAAATTGTATTTACGCTTGAAATAATAATATGTATATGTTATAATATCTATAATTATTTAAGAGGGGAAGAATTTTTTTATGTTCAACGAAGAATTCAAGGGCGTTTGGCAGCTTGTGACTGCCAAGCTGAAAGAAAAATATTCCTCCGCTACGGTAAATCTGTGGTTTGCCGATCTTATCCCCGCGGAGATAACAGATTCAAAGATCGTTTTTGCCGTTGATAACGACTTTAAGCGTATGATACTTGAAACAAAGTATTCAAAGGAGCTTTCCGTTTATCTTGAAGAGATACTCGGCTTTCCTATGGAGCTTGAGTTCACCGAGCCGAAAAATAAAAACGACAGCTTTGAAGATCTTTACGCCGCTACACGCGAAAAAAAGCCGGTACAGAACAAGCCTGCCGCGCGCCAGCACGAATACACATTTGAAAACTTTGTTGAAGGCTCTTCAAACAAGCTTGCTTATGCCGCCTGCTATGCCGTTGCCAGCATTGCGGGAGACGAGAATTACGACCACGTAAACGACGTATATAATCCCCTTTTTATTTACGGTGCAAGCGGCCTCGGAAAGACCCATCTGATGTACTCCATCAAAAACAAGGTGGAAAAGGATTTTCCGCACGTTTCCATTATCTACACCAAGGGTGAGGAATTTATGAACCAGATGGTTGAAGCCATTTACCACAAATCCACCCACGAATTCCGCGAAAAGTTCCGCAAGGCGGATATGCTTATAATCGACGATATCCAGTTTATTGCAAATAAGCCCGGTATTCAGGAGGAGATATTCCACACCTTTAATTATCTGTACGAGGATAACAAGCAGATCATTTTTACAAGCGATAAACCGCCAAAGGATATAAACCCGCTCGTTGAAAGACTGCGCACACGCTTTGAGCAGAGTATGATAGCAGATATCCAGCCGCCGGATATCGAGCTGAGAATGGCAATAATAAAGAAAAAGGCGGCAAGCCTCGGCATTCCCGTTACAAACGAAGTGATCACCTATATGGCGGACAGGCTGAGATCAAACGTCCGTCAGGTAGAGGGTGCGCTTAAAAAGATCGCGGCGCTCTCATTTCTTTCCGGAGGACCGATTACGCTTGAAACGGCACGCGCGGCTATATCCGATCTGCTTACAGAAAGCGAACCGCAGAACGTGATAAGCGATAAGATCTTTTCCGCCGTTGCCACAAAATACGGCGTAAGCGTTGCTGAATTAAAGGGAACGAGCCAGGCGGCAAAGACTGTAAACGCGAGAAACGTGTGTATCTATCTTTTCCGCAGTCTTACCGATATGTCGCTGATCGCTATCGGCAATATGCTCAACAGAACGCACTCTACTGTGAATCATTCTCTTTCAAAAGTCGAAAATATGATCACAAAGTATCCTGCATTTGAAGAAGAAATAAACGAATTAGTCGCTGATATCAAGGGTTGAGGAGCGCTTTTCGACATTTCGACACCCGCTTATCAAAAGTTTTCGTGCACAAGCTTGAAAAAAACTAAAAAAAATCGACCCTTTGCACGATTTGCACGGATCCGGCGTTGTATGATGTTAACAGATCAAGGCGCGGTTGTTCAAGCTTTTCTAAACCTAAAAAATTACGACAGCGTTTTCAACATCAAAAAATCCTTACACCGCAAGGGTTTGATACGGTTTTCAACACTTCGACCGCCATCTACTATAATTACTAAATTAATAATATTACATTACACTATATATATACGCAAAGGTGTATGGGAGAAATACGCCGTTTGCGATTAAGGAGAAGATATGAAGGTTATATTTGACAAGGTTAAATTACTTGCCGTGCTTTCACCTGCTATGGGATGCGTTTCCTCTAAGAGCACGTTTACGTCTATGGAAGGTGTTCTTATCAATGCCGGTGAGGACGGAAAATGTGCAATAACCACCTATGATATGGATAAGGGTGTTTATGCCCGCGTTGATGCTGAGGTAATTGAACCCGGCTCTTACATCCTCAACGCGCAGGACCTTTTCCAGTACGTTAAGGTAATGCCCGAACGTGATATCGAGCTTGAGGTCACGGAAAAGCTTACCGCTTTTCTGCGCTGCAACAGAGTTTGCTATACTATGAGAGCGTTAAACGGTAAGGAATTTCCTACTCCCCCCGAGCTTGACGGCGAATGGGGCTTTGTGATGGAGCAGGCTATCCTTAAAACTATGATAAGCCATACTCAACACAGTATTTCCGCAGGGGACAGCAATCATCCTGAACTTTGCGGTGCCTACCTCAAGATAGAGGGCGACCACCTTACGATGGTAGCTTGCGATACATTTACTCTTTCCAAATGCATCTACACCGCCCACATCAATACCGATATGCCGAACGAGCTTTCAATGATCATTCCCGGAAAGTCCGTTGCCGAACTGCAGAAGATGCTGTGTGATGACGAAGAGGAGCTTATGACCATAAAGCCCTCAAAGAAACATATTGTTTTCGTGCTTGGAGATCTTATATTCTTCAGCCGCCTTATCGACCTTAAATATATCGACTACGAGCGTATTATCCAGAAGGATATGCCCATTCTTTGCGAGGTAAACAGGCAAGAGCTGCTCGAGTGCCTTGAGCGTGCTTCGCTTGTATCCGAAAAGAAGAGCATGAACAGCGCACGCAGCTGTGTAAAGCTCAACTTTACCGATAACGTTATAAAAATATCTTCCACTTCTCTTGCCGGACAGATAAACGACGAGGTCCGCTGCAAAAAGACGGGCGACGATCTTGAGATAGGCTTTGCCTGCCGTTATCTTATAGACATTCTCCGCGCTCTCGACTGCGAGACCGTTTGCCTTAATTTGAAGGGCGCAAGAGCTACTATGAACGTTTATCCCATTGATAAGGCGGAAAATAAAGAACAGTTCTATCTTGTAATGCCGGTAAAAATAACGGACTAAAAATTCTTCCGTATGCATCGGAACGCGCGACAGGCACGACCTTGACGTACGTAAGTACGCCTGCGCCCGCACCTATCTTCGTTCCTCGCCTACGAAACAATTTTCGCGTCCGGTTTAATCAGATGCGTAGGGCGGGGGCTTGCTCCCGCCGCTAAGGTATGAAACGGAATAGATCGTAGGGGCGTGCACTGCACGTCCGCAAAAAAGGAGATATGTTATGTATTGCAGAAAAATAACCTTACAAAACTACCGTAACATATCCTCCGCGGAGGTCAGTTTTTCGCCGGGGGTGAACATCATCCACGGCAAGAATGCGCAGGGAAAGACAAATCTTCTTGAATCTATCTACATTTTTGCGCGCGGTAAGAGCTTTCGCGGCACTGCCGATAAAGATCTTGTAAAGGAAAACGAAAGCTTTTTTTCAATACGAAACGAATATACCGACTCCGTGCGCGAAAACGAGCTTTATATCCTGCATTCCGAAAAGAAGACGAAGCGCTTTGCAAACGAAGTGAGATTAGACCGCAATATAGATATGATATCCCGCTTTCGTGCAGTACTCTTCTGCCCCGATCATCTCGGTATCGTTAAGGGTGCTCCGTCTGAAAGGCGTGAGTTTCTTAACATTGCCATATCGCAGATAAGCAGAGATTACATCTATCTGCTCGGCGACTATCAGCTTACTCTCGAAAACCGTAACGCGCTTATAAAAAAGATATGTATGCCGGGTATTTCCGCGGCGGTGCGGGCAAGCCTTACGGACAATCTTTCCGTTTGGAACGAGCAGCTTGCAAAATATGCAAGCCGGATAGCCGCTAAGCGCTGCGAATACATAGAGAAAATATCTCCCTATGCGGAATACATTATGTCGGAAATGAGCTCAAACAAAGAAAAACTGCGCCTGCGCTACGTTTGCGACGTGCAGAGCCCCGAGGATATAGAGCGCTCGGAGCTTGATTATCTGAAGCTTTTTGAAGACGGAGTTGACCGTGACATAGCGGCAGGTGCAACGCAAAAGGGCGTACACCGCGACGATCTTTCAATAAAGATAAACGGCGAGCCGCTTCGCCAATGGGGAAGCCAGGGCCAGCAGCGTACAGCCGTTCTTGCTATAAAGCTTGCCGAAGGCGAGATATGCCGCGAATATACGGGCGAGGAGCCGGTATTTCTGTTTGACGACGTGTTCAGCGAGCTTGATAACGAAAGAAAAAAATATCTTCTCTCAGGTGCCGACGGTAAACAGTACGTCATTACTACCTGCGAGGAAGATACCGAATTCGGAGATGCGAAGCGCATAAGAGCCGAAAACGGATGCTTTTTTGAATAGCCTCCCGTTAAGGCTCCCTCTCTGAGGGGGCTCCCGCGAAGCGGGTGGGGGAGTTTAGGGAGATGTCAGTTAAACTGACTGAGTGACTTTTATGTACCTACACGCAGGAAATAACAGAATACTCCGCTCGAGCCGTATTATAGGTATTTTCGATCTTGATACTTCAAGCCGGGGAGACGATACCAAAAATTATCTGCGTTATGCGGAAAAAAACGGACTTGCCGAAAGCGCCGCCGATGAGCTGCCTAAATCCTTTATTCTTTATGAGGACGGTAAAACGGCAAAGATAATGTTTTCACAGATATCGACGTCGGCGTTGGTGTCAAGAACCAACGGTGAATTTTAATAAAGGCGAACTCCCCCACCCGTCTACGACGGGAGCTGTCTCCCCGCGGGTCGGTCCTTTCGCGGCTCTTGGGCGCAACAATAGTTGCGAAAAGAGGAAATTTTTATCGCGTGCCGCAAGGCCACGCTTTACCCC
>JAZQJQ010000154.1:0-30008 GCA_045541735.1 Eubacteriales bacterium | reverse complement strand
TATGGATATCATATCCATATCGGGGACTTTCTTTTTGAATATTCCGCATTCAAGTCCCGCATGGATGCCCTGAACCTTCGGCCGGCATCCGAACACTTTTTCGTATGCATCGCCGTACTCGGAGCAAAGAGCGCTGTTTTTAGAATATGCCCAGCCGGGATATCGGTTTCTTTCCGATTTTTCAGCACCGTGGAAGATGCAGAGAGAGGTAACGATGTAATCCACGCCGTCAAGCTTATCGTCGCTTGCGCTGCGGCAGAGCATAGAAACAGCCAGCCCCTCTTCGGTAAGCTTTACAATACCTATGTTGGCACTGGTCTCGACAATGCCGAGATCTTCATTAAACTCCAAGGCGCCGTAAGGAAGAATGGAAACGAATTCCGCACAGCGGCGGCTGTCTTCGCGGGAGAGCATCTTTTCGGGAGCAAGCACACGCTCGAGGGTGAATTTGAAGCCTGCCTTATCCTCGTCGCAAAGTCCTGCAAAAAGCTCTTCTTTATACGCCTCAAGTATCTCGGTTGCCTTCTTTATATCGGTAACGGCAAAGGTGGCGGTAGCAGAACGGGTTATCGCATTATCCTTGCTGCCGCCCTCAAATGCGCAGAGATTTACTCTTATCTGACGGCAAAGTGTTTGAAGAGCCTTTGCAAGCTCGCGGTTTGCATTCGCCCTGCCGAGATGTATATCGGCTCCGCTGTGACCTCCGGCAAGACCGTCTATCGTCAGCTTCAGTGCAACTCCGTCGCAATCCATAAGATCAAAACGGAGCATCATATCCATACGCATACCACCGGCACAGCTTACAAGCACCGTGTCCTCTTCCTCGGAATCGAGGTTGATGAGTTTTTTTGCGGTAACGGGTGCAAAATCAAACGCAGTAGCACCGCCAAGTCCCACCTCCTCGTCGGAGGTGAAGAGAAATTCCATTTTGGGATGCGATGCGGCTGCTCCGTCAAGCAGTGCAAGCATAACGGCAACGGCAAAGCCGTCGTCGCCTCCAAGCGTCGTTCCGTCCGCACGGAGCCAATCGCCCTCACGGATAAGGGTCACTCCCTCTGTGAGCACGTCCCAATTCTTGCCCTCGTCCGCTTCACACACCATATCGGTATGACCCTGGAACATAACTGCGGGTTCGTTTTCCCTTCCCTCGGTTGCGCTGAGCACGGCAAAAACGTTGTGCTTTGCATCTCTCTTGTATTCTATATTTCTCTCTTTCAAGAACGATTCAAGATAATCGGCTATCTTTTCCTCGTGTCCCGACGGGCGGGGTATTTTTGTTATCTCCTCAAAGTAGTGAAGTACTTTTTCTGCAGAAGATGCGGAAAAATCCATAATTTCCTCCATAGTTAACCTAATTTTATAGTTTTCCATTTGCCGCCCGCAAAACGGATGCTGGAGGCAAATGAGCGCGTGGTCTGATCTATAAACAGAGCTATCCACGCACCGATAACACCGAGTCCTGCCGGATAGCAGAGCAGATAAGCGATAACGGGGCGGATGATGCCGATGCTGAAAAAGGAAGCAACAGCCGTGTAATGCGTATCGCCCGCACCGCGCAGACAGCCGGTGTTTATCGTTTGCACCACCTGGAAGAGCGCAACAACGGCGATTATACGCATTATCTTCTCTCCCGTATCAACGACGAACGGAACGTCGGAAAATAGGCTTACAAGCCATCTTCCCGCGAACAAAAACACCGCAAACAGAATGACAGAGATCACCATTCCCACTCTCTGCGCAGCTTTTGCGCTTATTTCGGAAAGGTCTGGGCGGTTTTTGCCGAGGTTCTGCCCCACAAGAGCAGATGCCGCAACACCAAGTCCGTCTCCGAACGCAAAGGTAATGGATATCAAAGTCATACATATCTGATGCGTTGCAAACTCGTCCGTGCCAAGCTCAGCAACCACCTTTGCAAACATAAACATACCGATGCGCAAAAACAGCTGTTCAAGACCCGTTCCCATAGAAACACGGCCTATCATACCCATATAACGCGCACTTACGTGCTTCAAGCGGGAAAGCGAGAGCTTCAGATATCCGTCTTTGCGGAGAACGGACATAACTGACACCGTACACGCACAGATATTGCCGAGCAGGGTCGCGATCGCCGCACCCGTGACCTCAAGACGCGGTAATCCGAAACGGCCGTTTATCAGAAGGTAGTTGAAAATGATGTTGACTACGTTTGCGATGACCGTGGTGCGGAAGGCTATCTTTGTATTGGAGCAGGCGCGCTGTGCGGCATTCACCGCCATTCCGAACGAGTTAATGCACACACCCGCAACGGTGATAAGGAAATACACACGCGCCTCGGGCAGAATTGCGGCATTCTCTCCCGTTGCACCGGCAAATTTCAGAAGCGGTATCGCAAACACGGACGCAAGCGCGAAGGCAAGCACTGCCATCACAAGGCAAAGGAGCAGTCCCGTGTGCATAGCGGCGTTTGCGCCGTCACGGTCTCCCTGCCCCTTTTTTCGGCTAACTACAGCGGTTATGCCGGCATTTATTGAAAAGAATAAAGCGAATATCAAAAGGCGGGGCTGATTTGTCAGTCCCACGGCGCTGATGGCGGCGGTGGAAAGAGTGCCGACCATCATCGTATCGACAAAGCTTGTCATCGCCGTTACGGCAGATTCAAGCATCGTAGGCCACGCAAGCTTCAAAAATCCGCCGTACAGCTCCCTTGAGGCGGGAAGCTCTCCAAGCCGTTTTTCGGGTTTTATGAGCTTTTCGGGCGAAAAAAACCAAAAAAGCAAACGCGATAAAAATTTCATTTCACTATCTCAAATACTTTCCGTACAAAGCTCTCTCCGCGGGTCCCTCGCTGAAAAAGCGCATAGCGCGCCCCGCGCCTATGGCAACGCATTGCTCGGGGTTCGGAGGGATACGCACACGCACTCCGATGCAGGAGGTTATTACCTCGCCCAGTCCCGCAAGCAGGCTTCCGCCGCCCGTCAGAAGGATACCGTGCTCCACTATATCACCGTCGAGCTCAGGGGGAGTATTGTCTATTACCTCGGTGATGGCATCAAGTATCTGATTTATGGGATCGGTGAGCGCGGTTTTGATATCCGAAGGGTAAACGCGCACAGATTTTGGGAGTCCACGCGCAAGGCATCTGCCCGTAACGTCAAGGTATTTATCGGCAAAACGCGGATCGGAGGGAACGAGAGTGCCGATGGTGCACTTTAATTTTTCCGCGGTACGCTCGCCGATAAGCACGTTATGCACGTTTCTTATGTAACGGACTATCGCCTCGTCGAACTTATCCCCTGCAACCTTAATGGACTTGGAGGCAATAACTCCGCCAAGGGAAATGACTGCCACGTCGGTGGTTCCGCCTCCGATGTCAACGACCATATTGCCCGTGGGTTTGGATATGTCCACGCCTGCTCCGATGGCGGCGGCAACAGGCTCGGAAATAAGCATGGGGCGGGTATATCCCGCTCCGGTTGCGGCATCGTATACCGCCTTTTCTTCTACCTCGGTGATATCGCCGGGTATGCATATAAATATTCTCGGTTTTATTATCTGAGTGCCGATCGCCTTGCGCAGAAAATACTGAAGCATCTTAACGGTAAGTCCGTACTGGCTGATAACACCGTCCTGCAAAGGCTTGATGACATGAACGTTAGCGGGGGCGCGTCCCAATATCTTCTGCGCGTCCTCGCCAAAGCAAATTATTTCACCCGTGTCTCTGTGTACCGCCACCACAGACGGCTCCTTCACGGGTATGCCCTTACCTCCGATAGAGATAAGAACGTTCGACGTTCCGAGATCGATTCCTATATCTCTGCTCATTCCACTTCCACTATATAAGCCGTAAAAAACGGCGATATTTCTTCAAAAATCACACAAAAATCTATACAGTATAATTATATAATATGCTTATCTAAAAAGCAACACCGAAAAGAAATTTTCGGTGTGTTTTTTCGCCGTATACGGCAGGCGCAGATCCCGTAACCGACCGTTTTCGGGAGTATACAGAATGCCCCTACGTTCTTTGGATCAATTCCTTAATACGTCTTGCGAGTCCGCTGTAACGTACTGCCCGGGAATCATTATTCACCATATTTTCAAGTATCTGCTTACTGCCAACCAAAATTACGTATGTGCGTGCACGGGTAATTGCAGTATACAGCATATTGCGCGTTTGAAGCATCGGCGCACAGGCAGACAGCGGAATTACCGCAATGGGATATTCCGAGCCTTGGCTTTTGTGCACGGTAACGGCATAGGCGTGCTCTATATCTTCAAAATCCGAGAGAGGATACTGCACCACCCTATCGTCAAAGCGTATCTGCGCCCCTCCGCTTGAGGGATCAAAACGCAGGAGCGTACCTATATCGCCGTTAAATACTCCCCTGCCCTCGCGCGTTCCCGACTTCCATTCAAGCTCGTAGTTATTACGGGTCTGCATTACCTTGTCACCCTCGCGGAACAGCCTGCCGCTTATCTCTTTTTCCGTCTTTCCGTTTGCACGGGGATTAAGTCGGTCGCGGAGGATCATATTGAGGTTTTCCGTGCCTGCGATACCTCTTCGGCTCGGGCAGATGACCTGAACGCCGCGCCTTCCCATATCGCCGTAGCTTTTGGGAAGCCGCCGTGCACAAAGATCCGCAACCGTATCGGCACACAGCTGTGCATTATCGCGCACAAGGAAGAAAAAGTCCTCCGTGGCGCTGTCGAGCGTTGGCATCTCGCCTCTGTTTACCGCGTGCGCATTGCGCACGATAAGGCTTTTTTCCGCCTGGCGGAATATCTCCGTAAGTCTCACGGTGGAAAAAGCCTCCGATTCTATAACGCTTGAAAGCACGTTTCCGGCACCTACGGGGGGAAGCTGATCGTTATCGCCGATAAAGATAACACGGCAGCCGTTGCGCACTGCACGCAGCAGAGCACGGCACAGATATATATCAAGCATACTCGCTTCGTCGATTATGATAACTCTTGCTTCAATGGGAGTTTTTTCGTCACGCAAAAATTGCGGCTCCGTATCCTCTCCCTGGAAATCCATTTCAAGCAGGCGGTGTATGGTCTTTGCCTCATGGTGCGTCGCCTCGCTCATTCGCTTCGCCGCCCTGCCCGTGGGGGCGGCAAGGGCACACTCCTGCCCCATTTCTTCAAAAATACGGATAAGCGCAAGTATGACCGTGGTCTTGCCCGTGCCGGGGCCTCCGGTAATAACGGAAACGCCCGATTCCACCGCGCTGAATATGGCGCGTTTTTGAAGAGGAGCAAATTTGATACCGCTTTCCGCCTCTATCATAGCTATTATTCCGTCGGCATCCTCTATTCCGATGCGCGCACAGCTTCCGTCTATCTCCGCGAGGCGGAGGGCAACGTCGCGCTCCGCATTCCACATACTGCGTCTGAAAATAAGCCCCGTATGCCCCTCGCACACAAGCTCACCGCATTTTATCAGCTCGTCCCTTTGTGCGTTTACCGTTTCTTTATCGGAGGAGATAAGCCTGCAGACCTCATCCGTCAGCATATCGGGCGGCAAACAGCAATGCCCGTTTGCGGATGCGGAATCAAGCACGTGGCACACGGCACTTTGCACGCGGTATGCCGCATTGCCAGCAAAGCCGATACTTGAGGCAAGCTTGTCCGCGCGCGCAAAGCCTATACCCTCAAATTCCGATGCAAGGCGGTAGGGGTTCTCCTCCACAAGTTTTGCGGCGGCACTTCCCCATCTTTTGTAAACTCGCATAGCCATAGCAGGAGAAAGAATGTCGCCGCACATCATAAGAAGCGCGCGCATGCTTGATCTTTTTGCAAAGCTCTCGCCTATCTCCCTTGCCTTTTTTGCGGATATGCCCGGTATCTCCGCAAGCCAGAGAGGATGCTTGTCCATTATCTCAAAGGCCTTTTCTCCGTAGCGGTCTATTATCTTTACAGCTGTCTTGGGTCCCACTCCGGGAACGGCTCCCGAGGCAAGATAACGGAGCATCGCCTCAGCACCCGCAGGCAAACGGCGCTCGTATTCCTTTACCCTCAGCTGCTTGCCGTATTCGGCGTGCTTCATCCATTCGCCGATGGCGGTAAGCGTTTCGCCCTCGGCAACGTCGGGCATAGTACCTACAAGGGTATATTCCTCCTTAGAGCACTGTATGCGCACAACGGAATATCCCGTATCCTCGCTTTTGTAAACGACCTGCGTTACCGCGCCGGAAAGCTTTTCTTCATTTTCTCTCAGTTCTTCTCTCATTTTTTTCCTCAGGTTCACGGCTTTTTCTGTCTATTACCAGATAAAGCTCTCTCAGCGCGCAAAACACTCCGTATACCGCAAAAACGCAAATGAATATTTCAAACATAACACCCCTCCGATTTCAGGATATGCCAAAACCGAAGGGGTGCCACTTTCATTATATGGGGATAGGAAAAAACGGCCGGAACGGGCAAACATTCACCCGATAGGCGTATATCATACGTCGAGGGTGGATTTTGTCTCGTAGTAAAAAAGAGAATTTTATAGAAAAACTAATTTATTGAGTTTGTTCTTACCTTAGTTCAAGATTTTAAGGACATTGAAACCTTTGTATTTTTAATGTTTTTTCTCTTTTTTACGATCCGGGCTTTTTTACATCCCCAATTATTTCAGCTTTTCAGCAAGATCCCTTGCTTCCCAGGCAACGTTGAGATCCTCTCTGCCCATATGTCCGTAAGCGGAAAGCTGACGGTAGATGGGACGGCGCAGACCGAACTTTTCGATAATTGCAGCCGGGCGGAGGTCAACGAGCGCGCTTACCTTGTCCGCGATCTCACTGTCCGCGATCTTACCGGTACCGAAAGTATCAACACGTACGGAAAGAGGACGCGCAACGCCGATTGCGTATGCAAGCTGAACCTCAGCACGGCGCGCAAGACCTGCGGCAACTATATTCTTTGCAAGATATCTTGCGGCATAGCATGCACTGCGGTCCACCTTTGTGGGGTCCTTTCCGCTGAATGCACCGCCGCCGTGGCGTGCATATCCGCCGTAGGTATCAACGATTATCTTTCTTCCGGTCAGACCCGTATCTCCCTGAGGACCGCCGACAACGAAGCGGCCGGTGGGGTTGACGTATATCTTGGTGTTTTCGTCAATAAGCTTTTCGGGACATATCTTGTAAATTACCTCGCGGCAGATATCCTCGCGTATCTTCTCCTGAGTTACCTCGGGGTCGTGCTGGGAGGAAACTACGATAGCCTCGAGACGAACGGGCTCGTCCCCATCGTACTCTACGGTCACCTGAGTTTTTCCGTCGGGACGGAGGTAGGGGAGAGTTTTGGAGAGACGCACCTCGTCAAGGCGCTTTGCAAGCGCATGTGCAAGGGATATGGGAAGGGGCATCAGCTCGGGCGTTTCGTCGCACGCATAGCCGAACATAAGTCCCTGGTCGCCGGCGCCGGTATCGAGTCCGTCGCTTTCTCCCTGCTTTGCCTCAAGGCATTTGTCAACTCCGAGCGCAATATCGGGGGACTGACCGTGGATAGAGTTAAGTACTGCGCAGGTATCGGCATCAAAGCCGTACTTTGCACGGGTGTAGCCTATCTCGCGTACTGCATTTCTTACGATGCCCTCAATATCAACGTATGCGTTGGTGGTTATCTCACCCATTACGCAAACAACGCCCGTGGTAGTAAAGGATTCACACGCAACGCGCGCCGCAGGATCTGCGGCAATGATAGCGTCAAGCACAGAATCGCTTATACGGTCGCACATTTTATCGGGATGACCCATGGTGACCGATTCACTCGTAAAAAGCTTTCTTTCCATTTTTTCCTCTTTTTTCGGCGAAAAAAGCACTCCCGACAAACCGAGAGTGCTTACAGTCTCATCTCTCGGGATTTGGCACCTTTTTTGCTCTCGCAAACAGGTTGCCGGGCTTCATCGGGCCAGTCCCTCCGCCGCTCTTGATAAGATTTATTTAACTGTGTAATTGTAGCATATAAAAACGCAAATTGCAATACCGAATCAGCTTTTTACAGCAAAAAGCTGAGAAATCCGAGTGCTCCGTAAGCGATAAGCGTTACTATAACTCCGGCAATGAGTACACCGCAGAACACGGAGATAAGCGAGTGCTTCAACCTCATTTCCATCAAAGCGGCAACAAGAGAGCCGGTCCATGCTCCCGTACCGGGCAGAGGCAGAGCAACGAACACGAGAAGACCGAGGGAGGCGTACTTACTTACCTTATCCGATTTTTTTGCCGCACGCGCTTCAAGCCAGAGGGCGATCTTTGCAAGCTTAGGCACCTTTTTCATCCAATTGAGTATCGCACGGATAAAAAGAAGGATAAACGGCACGGGCAGAAAATTACCGATAACGCACACTATGTAATTAATATACCAAGGAAGGCCCAAGGCTGCACCGAGAGGTATTGCACCGCGCAGCTCGATTATGGGTACCATGGAAAGAAGAAACGTGTATATAACGTCCCACATCTCAAAAGTATCGGGCATTTCACACCTCAAAAAAGAATTGCTTACATTCTACCATATTATATATTCAGTGTCAACTTGCTATTTTATCTTTCCGTACTTTTTTCTGAACGCTAAAACAGCAACGCATATCATAAAGACATCTATGCCGAGCATCACCCAGAACGCAGGCGTCCCTCTGCCGACGGCTGCACCGCCGAGAAGCGTTACCCACACCATACCGGGTGTAATACCGAGCATACTGCTTAAAAGAAATGCAGGATAGCTTATCTTCATAGAGCCGAGAAAAAGACCGAGAAGGTCGCTCGGCAGGCTGAGCACGCGCAAAACAAGCGAAAGAACGAAAGAGTATTCGCTCTCGCTCTCCGATATTCTGCGTAAAAGAGCATTCTTTTCGAGCGCTTTTTTTACAAGCGGTCCGCCTGCCTGAGAGCGCCCGATAAAATACGGAAGCGATACACAAACTGCCGTGCCGATAAGATTGATGACGAGCGCCTCCCAAAACGGGAAAAGCAGTCCCGCCGCCGCAACGGGGATATTATAAAGCACGAATACTGTCATGCTTTTTATCGCAAACAGCAGAATTATCAAAAGCGCCGTAACGATTCGGTTGCTGCCCGAAAGGCGCTCGTATATTCCCTCTGCCGTTAAGGCATCGCCCGACGTGAGCAAGAACACAGCCGCGCCTATAACGAAAACAAGCATAAGTATTATGGGAAGATATCCGAACATCCCGCCGAAGCTATCCCTTTTGCTGTGAATTTCCTTCATTTTACCAAGACCAATCCGTGTATTTTGTTCCGAGAGCCTTCTTTTCGTATACCTTCACAAGCTTGCCGTCCTTCACTTCAAAGCCCATTGTCGCTGCTCCCTGGCAGTAGATCTCGTCTCCTGCATACTGCTTGAGCAGCGAATGAAGCTGTTTTGTAAGCTCTGAATGCGTAAAACGCGAGAGCGGCGCAGGAACGAACACCGTCTCCGGTTTTATCAATAAATACATAGTGCGTATATCGTTTAGCAGATGGTGTGCGGTCTGTACGGCTCTTGCCTCATTGAGCGCTGTGCGCCGGTTGCGGACGATGATGGGCGCAACCGGCTTGTTTATATCGCCCGTTATAAGTATATTATACCCGTCCATCCGCACGGTGAATACCGAACAGGAGTTGTTAAAATCTCCCTCTATACCGGTCTTGCCCGTTATTGCATCTACTATATCTTCATGGGTGTATACAATATCCAGCTCAATATCGGCAACGCGTATTTTTTCTCCCGTATGGAAGTTGTAGAATTTGATATCTTCGAGCGGAGCGGACTTTTTTACGTATCCGTACATTTTTTCCGATTCCGACCTTAATGCAGTCAAAAGACCGTTATCGGTATAAACGGAGGGGAGATTATACATCATTCTCTCAACGGTGACCTGGCTTCCCTTGTATCCGAGGAAAATGCTCATTCCCGAAAGATGGTCGCTGTGTCCGTGAGTTATTATCCACGCGGAGATGCGCACCTTTTCGGGCGAAGCAACACCGGTCACATCACGCAAAAGCCGCATCAGATTTTCGCTTTCCACGGCATCAAAGTGCTTGTAAGAGCCTCCGTCTATTATGATAACCGAATTATCCGCGCACTTTATGATATAGAGCATTCCGTGCCCGACTGACGTGCTTGAAAGTCCGTACTGGAAGAAGCGGGTGGTATCCCCTTCCTTTTTATTATATGTATAACCGAACTCCTCGGCAGAAAGACTTGCGGCATATTCCTCTACCACTCTCGCGGTCTTATCAACGGCAAAATAATATGCATATATACGTTTTCCCTTATTTTCTCCGTTTGAGAAACGGTAGCTTGCATAAACGTTACCGCTTTCCTCGCGGTAAAACTCGCGCGCCAGATCTTTTTCGCTGTCGAGCCTTGCAAGATATGCAGCAAACTCCGTTTCGCTTGTTTTGGAAACGAGCTGCATTCTGCTGTCGTTTTCAAGCTTATAGTTCTCGTCCAGCGCACTTGCGCCCGCATAGTATGCATTATCGGAAAGTACTCCGCCTTCATATTCGGGAGCAATGGAAAGAAGCCATAAATTACCCTCTATATTCTCATAGCTTTCTCCGCAGATGAAGCAGACAATACTGCCGTCACTCTCCGTATATCTGTGGCATTTTGCTGTATCGAGGTACTGCACCGACTTGTCCGCAGGCTCCTCGCCCGTGCCGAGCCATACGGCTATATTATCAACGTAGCCGTTCTGCTTACCGCCGACCTTTAGAAGCACAGCGCCGCCGCCAAATCCGCTTGCCGGCAGTACGGAGCCCTTCGCGCCGTCCTTTACTGCGGAAACGGGAGTCCATTTACCGGTGCCCGGATACCCCCCGTCGTTTATCCTTACGTATACGTTTACACCCGTTTGCGGGTCATATACGCATCTTACGGAAAGGTTGATGCCGGAAAGGAGCTGTGTACCGTCATAATATTTACCGAGAAGCTTATAAGCGGCAGTGGTCTTTGAGGTCTTTGAAGTAGAAGAAGACTTTGCCGAATACGCGGCATCCTCATAGTTATACCACTTGCCTGCAAGGTAGTACTGATTGTGTCCGTATCCGCCGTTGCGCAGGTGGAAGGAGTTATAGTACGAGCCGCCGAAATCCGTAACTATGTTTATATATCGGTCGGCTTTAGCCGCATCGGTATACTTCAGGTCATACTGTACCGTGTAGGCTCGGTCGGCAAAGTATTTGAACTTATCTCCGGGAATGACAGTATAGTATGAATCTTTGCCTTCGTTTCCCGTTGCATGATTGGTTATGTACAGCGCTTTTCCGCCGTTGAGCGGTTTAATGGCAAGCACAGCGGTTGCATCTGTGGAAACTCCGCCCTTTTTATCGGTTTTTGTCCAGCCAAGCCCGCCGAGAAGGGCGCTGCCCGATGCGGTTTTTAAGTTCTCAAAATCTTCATAATAAATAAGCGTTCCGTCTGCGGGAGGCTCCGAAAGCTCGGGCATAGGATCCTCCGTAACGGGCGGTTCGGTCACCGGTTCCGTTACGGGTTCCGTTACCGGTTCCGTTATAGGGTCTGTCACCGGCTCGGTTACGGGTTCCGTTACCGGTTCCGTTATTGGGTCGGTCGCCGGCTCGGTTACGGGCTCCGTTACGGGTTCCGTTATAGGGTCTGTTACCGGTTCGGTTACAGGTTCGGTTACAGGTTCGGTCACAGGTTCGGTCACAGGTTCGGTCACCGGATCTGTTGTTGGATCCGTTACCGTCAGAGTATATTCATCCGTAATATCCGGCCCTGTTCCGCACGACACAAATATAAGCAGCTGGCAAGCACACAGAACCGCCGCCGCAAAACGCAGTAAAGCCTTCATATTTCCTCCGTAAATTTTAAAGAGGCGAACGGTTATCCGTTCACCTCTTTAAAGCTTCATTCAGAGATAAACCTGCATCCGATCAATGGGGTATCTCGTTATTATTATCATCGGAACGGCTGTTTTCATCGGTGTTGTACTCTCCGCCCTCGCGCGTATAACGCTCGGCATCCTTTTCAGCCTTTTCCTTTGCTTCCTTTTCAGCCTTCTCTTTTTCAATGGCCTTACGGCGCTGCTCGTTTTCCTCTTCGCTGCGGCGGCGCTTTTCCTCGGTCATTGCTTCAAGCTCCTCAAAGGTGCACTCGCGCTCCATTGCCGCCTTGAACTGCTCCTCGTCCATCACCTCGTTCTTTAAAAGGAACTTAGCAATGAAATCAAGTTTTTCGCGGCATTCAACAAGCACGCGCTTTGCCTCCTCGTAAGCCTTTTCGACGATATCCTTGATCTCCGTGTCGATAAGGGAGGCTGTCTCCTCGGAATAATTGCGGTCGTTTGAGAAATCGCGGCCGAGGAAAACCTCGCCGTCGCTGTGCTCGGAGCCGTAAAGTATCGGGCCGAGCTTATCGCTCATACCGTAGCGCATTACCATCTTACGCGCTATCTGGGTAGCACGCTGAATGTCATTGGATGCACCGCCCGATATATCATCGAATACGATAGCCTCCGCAGCGCGTCCGCCGAGAAGCATGGATATCTCCTCGCGCATTGCATTGCGGTATACGCTGTACTTATCCTCCGTGGGAGGGGTAAGGGTATAACCGAGTGCTCTGCCGCTGGGAACAACGGAAATAAGGGTAACGGGGTCCTGGGTCTTCATCTTGTACGCAACGATCGCGTGGCCCGCTTCGTGATATGCGGTCTTGAGCTTTTCGCTTTCCTTTATCTTCGCGCTCTTTTTAGGAGTACCGACGATGATCTTGAGGGATGCTTCCTCGATATCGTTCATACCGATAAGCGCCTTGCGCTTTCTTGCCGCGATAAGCGCCGCTTCATTGAGGAGGTTTGCAAGATCAGCACCCGTAAAGCCTACCGTGGTCTTTGCTACCTTTGCAAGGTCAACGTCTGCCTCAAAGGGCTTTCCTCTTGCGTGTACCTTCAGAATATCCTCTCTGCCCTTCAGATCGGGATAACCGACAGTCACCTGACGGTCAAAACGTCCGGGACGGAGAAGCGCGGGGTCAAGAATATCGGGGCGGTTGGTTGCGGCAATTACTATTACTGCATCGTTGCCGTTAAAGCCGTCCATCTCAACGAGAAGCTGGTTAAGAGTCTGCTCTCTCTCGTCGTGTCCGCCGCCGAGACCGGCTCCGCGGTGGCGGCCTACTGCATCTATCTCGTCAATAAATATAATGCTTGCGGGATGGCGCTTTGCGGTCTCAAACAGATCTCTTACACGGGAAGCACCGACACCGACGTACATCTCAACGAAGTCGGAACCCGAAATAGAGTAGAAGGGCACCTCAGCCTCGCCTGCGACTGCCTTTGCAAGAAGCGTTTTACCCGTGCCGGGAGGGCCCATAAGCAAAACGCCGCGCGGGATCTTAGCACCAAGCTTTTTGAAGCGCTCGGGGTCCTTTAAGAACTCCACTACCTCCTCAAGCTCAGCCTTTTCCTCGTCAGCACCCGCAACGTCGGTAAAGCGTACACGGTTCTTGTCGGGTGTATTTATCCTTGCGCGGGATTTTCCGAATCCGCCTATCTTGGAGCCTTTTCCGCCGCCGGACATATAGCGCATCATATAAACGAAGAGCGCAATGAACACAACGGAAACGAGCAGATAAGGCAGAACGCTCAAAAGCCAGCCTGTTTTTGCAGGCTCCTCGAAATTATATTCGGTGATAACGCCGCGTGCGTACTGTCCCTCTTCGCCGAGCACGTACTTTTCAAATATCTGCTCGCGGAACATCTCGTAATCAAGCAGACGGAATTCCAAAGTGCGGTCTTTCTTTTCGTTATCGGGTTCTGTATCCGAGCGCACCTTCAGAACGAGCTCTGCATCCTGAGTAACAGTGAAGCTCCGCACCTGCTCGTTTACGAACAGATCGTAAATATCGCTGAATACCGTCTCATCCCCGCTTGTTCCGTTAAGCACCGTGGTAGCTGTCACAAGTGCGATAACGACAAGCACGAGATATAGTATAATAGTCTTAAAATTGCCTTTCATCAAAAACAACCATGCCTTTTTCTTTATTTGTTCTCGAATACAAAATTCGGTATGCCAATGTACGGAAGCGTACGGTATTTTTCGTCAAAATCAAGTCCGTAGCCGACAACAAAGTAGTCGGGGATCTCTCTGCCGACGTAATCGGGTGTAAAATCCACCTCCCGGCGCGAGGGTTTATCGAGCAAAGTGCAGGTCTTAACACTGCGCGCGCCCTTTTCTAAAAGATGCGCAACGACCTTCTTCAAGGTCCTTCCGCTGTCTATTATATCCTCTATAACGAGAATATCGCAGTTCTCAAGTCCGGTCCTCAATACGTCGAGATGTATTTTAAGCTCGCCCGAGCTGACAGTTCCCGAGCCGTAGGAGGAGACCTTCATAAATTCCAATTCAGCAGGCAGTGTGATCTTGCGCATTATATCGCTCATAAAGGGTACCGACCCCTTTAAGATACCCAGCAGCACAAGGTTCTTATCCTTATAATCCTCGCTTATTCTTGCCGCAAGGTCTGTTGTTATTCTGTCAAGCTCCTCTTTGTTTACAAGTACGTGTTTGACTTCGTCGCTGATGTTATACATTTACGTCCTCCGTGCGGCACTCTCCGATGCCTCGATGTAATAAATACTGTGATCTTTTCCGTCATTTTTCGCTTCCGAACCGTCGCGAACAGCGAAATGCGGCACCCAAAGGATGCCCTCGCAGTCACACACCACGGGAAGTATATCTCTTTCGCGCACGGTAAGACGTGCCGCGTTAAGAAGCTTTTTTAATTTGCGCGTCATACCGCCTGTGCGGTAACTGTCGCCTTCACGGCGGCTTCTTGCAAAAATACCGCCTTCTATTGTATCACCGCAGACGCGCGCGAATATTGACAAATTGTAAATTTTATGCGATGAACGTGTGATTTTTTCATCACCATCGGGTAAAACAAGGAGCATCGACCCGTCGGGAAGCAGATTTTCGCCCGTCTTCAGCTCGATCCTGTACGGCTCGGGCGCATCCGTTTCTTTTTTAAACGTAAGTCTTCCCTGCTCGCATCTTACTACGGTATCACCGGGCAGATACACGGAAAACGGCTCCCCGCCCTCCGCAAGCTTTGCAAGCACGGCATCAAGATGCACGCTTTCCGCCTTTTTTTGCGTTTCTTTTTCAAACGCGAGCATCAGCACCCGAACGGCGATAGCCGGGTGAAGCGAGCGCAGCTTTTCCGACGGAAAGCCATCCGCATATAAGCTGTCGAAGGTTTTTTCTGCCTCACCTTCAAGATAATCACTGTCCCGCCGCAGGTTGCGCGACATACGCGATGCCGCATCCGCAAATCCGCCGTACAGGGTATCAAGCCGCGGAACGACCTCTGCCCTTATATAATTGCGCGAATACTCGGTATCCGCATTAGTGCGGTCAACAACGTATTCAAGGGAGTTTGCTGTGCAGTAATCCTCGACCTCCGCACGTGTCACATATATGAGAGGACGGACGATATTGCCCCTTACGGGAGGAATACCGCTAAGCCCTTTGATGCCGCCGCCGCGAGATAGGTTAAAGAGCACCGTTTCCGCATTATCGCTTGCCGTGTGCGCGGTAGCGATGCACTTGAATTCCGGTCTCTTTTCGGCAAGCTCGGCAAAAAAAGCGTATCTTACGTCTCTTGCCGTCTCCTCAAAGCCTTTTCCCCTCTCCCTTGCAAGCGCGGCAACGTCTGTGCGCAGTACCTCGATGTCAACTCCGTAATCGGCACATATCCTTCTGCAGAACGCTTCGTCGGCATCCGCCTCCGCGCCGCGGAGCATATGGTTTACGTGCGCGCACATAACGGGCACGCCCGCCTCTTTACAAACGCGGATAACGGCGTGCAGCAATGCATGCGAATCGGCACCTCCCGAAAGGGCGACTATAATGCCCGTTTCAAGCATGCCGTATTCCCTTGCGGCACGGCGCAGCTTTTTTAAAAGGATATGTTCTTTATCCGTTATTCTGTTGTCTTGCCTGCAAAAGCTTTTCTTCATCTTCGGGCGCCAGCGTAACGAACTTGGTGTACTGCGGTACCCATCCCATCTTAACTGTCCTCGTTTCGCCGTGGCGGTTCTTTGCCACGATGACCTCGAAAAGACGGGTAGTGTTACGCTCCTCCTTTGAGAGTTCGTAGTATTCGTCTGAATACAGAAGCATTACCATATCCGCATCCTGCTCGATAGAACCGGATTCGCGCAGGTCGGAAAGCATGGGGCGGTGTCCGCCCTCGGAATTTTTACGGCTTTCCGGGTTACGGGAAAGCTGTGCGCAGGTAAGTATCGGCACACCGAAATCCTTTGCCATAAGCTTCAGATTACGGGAAATATCGGATACCTCGTTTGTACGGGAGTCGTACTTTTTATCTCCCTGCATCAGCTGGAGATAGTCGATCACGATAAGCCCCAGCTCATTCCCCTTCACGCGGCGCAGCTTTGCGCGCATCTGTGAAATGGTGATACCGGCAGTATCGTCTATTCTTATATCGCAGGAGCTGAGCTTATCCGTGGCATAGCACAGCTTATCCCACTCCTCCTCTGACAGTTTACCGGTACGCATAGAGTTATTGCTTACCATTCCCTCGCTTGAAAGCATACGCATTGCCAGCTGCTCCGCCGTCATTTCCAGAGAGAATATACACACGGCTTTTCCCGATGCTTTTGCAACGTTTGCGGCAATATTAAGCGTAAAGCTCGTTTTACCCATACCGGGGCGGGCACCTACAAGCACCATATCTCCGGGCCCCATACCGATAAGTACCTTATCGAGCGCGGAATATCCCGTTTGCAAGCCTTTTTCGCCCTCTTTTTCGTTTGTAAGTGCCTCAAGGTGGTCAACTACGTTTACAAGCACCTCTTCAATGGTACGGAAATCATCGCCGGTCTTATTGTTTGCAAGGTCATATATCTTCTGCTCCGCGCTTCCGACAATGTCTGCGACCTTGCCCTCCTCGGAATATGCAATATCGCTTATTTCCGAGCACACACCGATGAGACGGCGCAGCGTAGCCTTATCTCTTACGATGTTTGCATAGTCCCTGATATTGGTCGAAGTGGGCACGGACTCGGCAAGGAGCTTTATATACTTAACTCCGCCTGCTTTGTCACACGCACCGCTCTCGGAAAGACGGTTTATAAGGGTAACGACGTCTATCTTCTTGCTTTCGTTGAACATCGTCTTCATAGCCGCATAGACCTGACGGTGCTCGGAAAGATAGAAATCATCGTCGTTTAAGATGGTGGCAATAACGGAAAAGCTTTCCGGATCTATCAGCACGCTTCCGAGTACCGCCTGCTCGGCGAACTGGGAATACGGCAGTTTTCTTTGCAGATCGTCCATTTTTCCGATCCTTTCGGTTATTTTGTCTTTTGCTTTTTACTTATCCGCAACAACAACGGTAACGGTAGCCTCAACACCGGTATAGAGCTTAATGCGTACGGGATGGCTTCCGTAGGTCTTTATAGCATCGGAGAGCATTACCTTTTTCTTATCCACGGTAACGCCGAGCGCCTCGGCAATAGCCTCGGAAACGGTCTTTGAAGTAACGGCACCGAAGAGACGGCCGTCTCCGCCCGCCTTGCAGACCACCTTTACGGACTTGCCCTCAAGCTGAGCGGCAACAGCCTGAGCCTCTGCGCGCTCGGTATCTATCTTATGCTGACGGCTTGCTTCCTTGTTCTTGATATCGGTCATAGCGCCTGCATCTGCAGGCTTTGCAAGCTTTTTGGGGAACAGGAAGTTAGCCGCATATCCCTCGCTTACGTTTACAATGGTACCTGCCTTGCCGGTACCCTTTACGTCAATTAAAAGTACTACTTTCATTTTATCTCCTTTCGGGAATCACCCGTTTTTGTTATTTTTTGCCGCCAAGCTCGGAAAAATATTCGTCGATGGCGTCTCTGAGGTTCTTTGCGGCGGTGTCGAGCGAATCAACGGCAAGCTGTGCTCCCGCCTCCTCAAAGCGGCCGCCGCCGCCGAGCTTTTCAAGAATGTGCTGTACGTTTACCTTTCCGTTGGAGCGGCCTGAAACGTGTATCTTCGTATCGGTCGGCACCATTGTAAAGGAAGCGTCCACTCCGCGCAGCTCGAGCAGCTTATCCGCAACTCTTGCGGCGCAGATTATGCCCGCACTTTCAGATGCGGCGATCGCAATATTGGGATGCTTAGCATATATGACAGCTCCGGCTTCGAATGCCGCCTCGTCCTTCATGGACGAAAACTCGGTATCAAAGAGGGAGCGTATCTCCTCGGGGTTTGCTCCCGCGCCCCTTAAAAACAGTGCGGCGCCGAAGGTACGCGGACCCGTGCCCTTGGTAAAGCGCTTGGTATCCAACTGGATACCCGCAAGCAGGAGCTCCGCCTCCTGACGGAGAAGCGTACGCGCGGGAAGGCTCTGCTCTATCATTTCCGCAACGAGCTCGGATGCCGAGGATGCGGACACCTCGATATAGGTGTCTGCCGAGGTATAGTCGAAATCCAGCACCTTGCGGTGGTGGTCGACAAATACCTTTCTGCTTACCGCCTCTGCAACGCGGGGCGCTTCGAAGAGCTTGGGGTTATTTACGTCAACGAAAATGACGAGCGACTCCGACATAACGGTATCAAGCGCATCGTCCTCGTTTATAAAAACGTTCTCGTATTCGGGGAGATCCTTCAGACGTGCCATGCACATCTTTACGGTGGGATCGTCAAGATCCACGATTATATGCACGGGCACTCCGCAGAAAAACGCCATACGCGCCATACCGACAGCGGCACCGAACGAATCAAAATCTATCTTGCGGTGGCCGCAGATAAGCACGTTATCGGAGGAGGATATCTTGGTACAAAGCTCGTTTGCGAAAACGCGGGAACGCACCTTCGTTGCCTTGTGCGCCGTCTGGCTCACGCCGCCGAAGTAGAGGGTGCCCGCATCATCCGTCCGTACCACCGCCTGATCTCCGCCGCGCTCAAGCGCCAGCTTCTGTGCCTCAGCCGCCGCGGCTTCTCTTTTAGTAAGCGCGCCGTCCGTCCTTGCGGCACCGATGGAGGCGGTAATGGACGTACCGGACTCGGATATACGTATGTCTCTTATCTCGTCAAGCACGGAGAATTTGTTTTTGATGCACTTATCAAGCGCCTCACTCGTTATAAACAGCAGGTACTTATTACGCTCGTACTCGCGCAGTATACCGCCGAGTCCGGCAGCCCACTGTTTTATTACGTTGTTTGTGCGCGCCTCTACCTGCCTGTATTCGTCCTTCAGGTACTGCTGCATCTCCTCAAGGTTATCTATGCGGATGTAAACGACTACGGGCTGTTCGTTTTTGTGCTCTTCTCTTAGCGCCGCAAGCTCCGATATATCGGTAAGCAGAAGCAGAACGAAATTCTTGTCGTGGGAATTAAGCTCATAGGTCGCGCATTTGTAGGTACGGCTTCCGAGCATAAAGACTCCGCCTCTTTCGCCCTCTCCCGCAAGCAGATGCGCGGAATGAGGAAACAGCTCCTTAACGGTGGCTGCCTGCTTTGCAGAGCTGTCTGCGGCGGAAATGAACGCATCGTTATACCACAGTATAGCGCCCTGCTTATCGCATATGACAGCAGGGTTGGCAAGCTTGCGTGTCATTTCAAAAATATTGTTATGCTCCGTACGCAGGGCATCCGTGCCGTCATCGCGCACTTTTTTTCTTTTTGCGTTGATAATGAGCAGTGTTATGCTTGCGCCGAGAAGCAAAAACAGCACAAGCACGACAGCAAAGGGGAACTGCGTTGCATCCGCTATGATCTTGGATGCAAACGAAAGCACGAACACGGCTGCTGCCGATATAAGGGTAATGATTATCTCGCGCACCGCCGGGTTGCGGACGCGGTTCTTACGGTCCGACATATTTCCTCCTATTTTCTACTGTTTTTTACGATCCGTGCAAGCGCAGCGGCGCGTACTATCACGTAAGCGCCGATGAAGGCAAGCAACGTTATGAGATAGCTTATCATGGGAAGCATAACGATGCAGAATACGACTGCCGCCACACGTATGAAAGCAGGTGCACCCGAACGTAGCATCGCTATGATGCTTTTCGCTCCCACGTACGCAAAGCATGGGGTAAACACCACGCTGACGTAATACACCACCAGTCCGATAACTGTCTGAGCACTGAGAAAAATCGTTGCAAAATAACAGATTATGAACGTGTGCGCCATAACGAGCGGCACGGAAAAGGGGCGCATAAAGTATAGCTTGTTCCCCGTTTTTTCCGCCATCATCAGGAATATGGAAGTTATTCCGTAACAAAGCACCGTAGCCGCAGCGGCTAAATATGCGGGCAGGCTGAGGATAAAGCTTTTCGCCACTGCGCCTGCCATATCGGGGGATGACATCTTATCGAGCCTTTCTTCAAGCTCGGGGGTGAGAGTGCCGAACGCGGAAAGCATTTCCCTTGCGCCTTCCGCGGCGGCAACGTAGGTATCGTACACGTTCTGTGCAGCGTTTGATATATAACTGTTGACCGCATCCCTGCCGACCGAGCCCTCGCTTTCACGAACCGAGACGGCAAAAACGCAAATAAACACTACGCACACGGCAAGAGCCATCAACAGCACGGTCTCAAACCTGCGGCGGCGCGAGGAAACACTGAGAGCTATCGCAACGCCGCACATGATAACGAGTGCTGAAAAAATCACTCCGCCGGCACCGAAGAGAACGGACAGCACCGCACACACGGCAGGGAGAGCACGTGCTGCGCGTGAACCGAACGAAAATATCATCGCGCAGGCAACGGATGCAAACGCCCAAAGCGCTGTTACGGCAAATATCCCCGAAGCCCCAGCCGAGGATGCCGCCGCTCCGCCTATCATACAAACTGCGGCACTGATGCAGCTTATTATATTGGCTTTGGAAGACAGCTTGTTTTGTGCCTTCCGCTTGTTTTCACGGATCTCGTTTCCGTTTACGGACTCGGACATTACGCCTCCGGAGGGATACTTACCCATAATAAAAATTAAAATATATTACATTATAGCAATATAGAAGCGCTTTGTAAACATTTTTTTGAAATTTTTACCTTTATACTTGCGCTTTGCACGTGTTTGGGGTAAAATATGCGCAGTAATATTGAAAAATCCTGCAAATGAAAGGAAATAATATGAACTGCTACGCAAAAAGACTGGAAAAGCTCCGCGCGGCAATGGCGGCAAAGGGCTGTGATGCCATGCTTATCTCCGAGCCGATGAACGAAAGCTGGCTCTGCGGCTTTGAATATCACGACGGATATATGCTCGTCACCGCAAACAATGCGTATATTATCACCGACTCCCGCTACACCGAGGCGGCGCGCGCAAACACAGGCGATGAATTTACCGTCACCGTAAACGCGACCCCCGCAAAGGTGGACGAGCTTCTCTCCGGCGAGGGCGCAAACACACTTGCGTTCGAGGACAGAAGCATGAGCTATGCCGCTGCCACACGTCTGAAGGAGGGCGTAAAGGCAGAGTGCATTCCCGCAGGCGGACTGCTTGAGGATATCCGAGAATATAAGGACGAGATCGAGTTTGCCGCCATCCGCAAGGCTCAGGAGCTTACGGACATGGCGTTCGAGCACATCTTAAAGGTTCTTACCCCCGAGATGACCGAGCTTGACGTTGCGGTCGAACTTGAATTCTTCCTGCGCCGCCACGGTGCCTCCGGAAAGAGCTTTGATTTCATTACCGTTTCGGGCGAAGCGTCTTCTCTTCCCCATGGAGAGCCTAAGGCAAGAAAGCTCCGCCCCGGCTTTCTTACCATGGATTTCGGATGCATATACAACGGATACTGCTCCGATATGACCCGCACCGTATGCCTCGGCAAAGCGGACGCGGAAATGAAAAAGCTCTATAACACCGTACTCGAAGCACAGCTTGCCGCACTTGCTGTCATAAACGACGGAATGAGATGCGAGGACGTTGACAGAGCGGCACGCGAGATAATCGAAAAGGAATACCCCGGAAAGTTCGGCCACGGTCTCGGCCACGGAGTAGGAAAATTCATCCACGAAGCTCCGCGCCTTTCCCCCAAGGCGGGCAACGCCGTTCTCCGCCCCGGCCACGTGGTCACCGTCGAACCCGGTATCTATCTTGAAGGTAAGTACGGCTGCAGAATAGAGGATATGGTATTTATCACTCCCGGTAATGCAGAGGACATCACCCGTTCAAGAAAGGATCTTATCGAGCTCTTCTGAGTTAAAAACGGGAAATATGCCCGATTTTTGCAGATGCGGATCACTTTTTTGCGTTTTGCTATTGAAAAATCCGCAATAATGGTTTACAATATATCCGTATATCTATGTTCGCGGATGGGATATTCCCTTGCAACAGCGACTGCGCCGCGAAGGAAAAACTAAAATCTTCATGTGTCGCTGAGAAAACAGGTGTTAAAATGGTAGTTGCCGGAGATTTCAAAAACGGTATAACCTTCGAAATGGACGGTCAGGTGCTTCAGGTAGTCGAGTTCCAGCACGTTAAGCCGGGTAAGGGTGCAGCTTTCGTCCGCACCAAGCTCAAGAACGTAATTACCGGTGCTGTTATCGAGCGTACCTTCAGCCCTACCGACAAGTACGAGAACGCATACGTTGACCGCAAGGAAATGCAGTATCTCTACAACGACGGTGATCTTTATTACTTTATGGATACCGAGACCTACGATCAGCTTCCCCTGAACGCTGACAAGCTTCCCGATAACTTCAAGTTCGTTAAGGAGAATATGCTCTGCAAGATCATCTCCTACAAGGGCAACGTATTTGCAGTTGAGCCTCCCACGTTCGTTGAGCTTGAGGTTTCCGATACCGAGCCCGGTGTACGAGGCGATACCGCTACCGGCGCATCCAAGTTCGCTACTCTCGAGACCGGTGCCGCTATCCGCGTTCCCCTCTTCATCAACACCGGCGACGTCCTCAAGGTAGATACCCGTACCGGAGAATATCTCGAGCGCGTTTAATTGCGCTTTGCTTCGGATTTCCGAAGGTGCCCGCGGGATTCCGCGCCCTGCGGGAGATTAAAAGCGGAGAAAGTTATTAAAATGACACTTACCGAAAGAGCTGCTTATCTGAAGGGTCTTGCAGACGGTCTTGCTCTCGATGAAGCAAAGCCCGAAGCAAAGCTTCTCAAGGAAGTTATCTCCATCATAGAGGACCTTGCAAACGACGTTACCGATATGGCTGAAGACATTCAGGAGATCGGCGACTACTGCGAAGAGCTTGACGAAGACCTCGGCGCCGTTGAGGAAGAGCTTTACGGCGATGAGTGCGATTGCTGCGATGACGATTGCGATTGCTGCGATTGCGAGGATGAGTACGAGATCGAGTGCCCCGCTTGCGGCGCTATCCTTGCTCTCACCGAGGAGGATGACCCCTCCGACCTCGTTTGCCCCGAGTGCGGCGAGCATTTTGACTGCGAGTGCGACGGTTGTTGCGACTGCGACTGCTGCGACTGCGAAGAAGATAACTGAACCTAATGAAAGAGTGCGCTCACTTCCGTGGGCGCACTTTTGAAAATCTGCGATTATTATGAATAACTTTTCCGTAAATCCCCCAAACACACAAAGAAGTGAAAGCAGAAGACACGAGATAACCGTATGCTCGGTACTGCTTTGCCTTTGTGTGCTTTTTATTCACGGCGCTTCGGGTCTCATTAAGGCAAATGACGTCAGCCGGCCCGTCTACTATGCCGTTTCCGTTATCTGGAGGATGTGCGGCGTAGGTGCGCAAGGGTTTATCTTCCTTGCCGCTCTCAGATTTACGCTTTCCGCATCACGCGAAGGAAAAAAGAAGAGTGTACCTGCGTACTACCTTTCCCGTTTTTTGCGCATAGTTCCGCTCTACCTTGTGTGGAGCGCGATATACTACGCTTATTCCGTTTTTGCCGAAGGCACCGAATTCAGTATTTCCGATTTTTTCCGTCTCACTTTGCTGGGTGACACGGCAAGCCATCTCTACTACGTTACGGTGATTCTGCAGTTTGCGCTGATAGCTCCATTATCTCTTCTCATCCGCAAAAAGCTTCCCTCTTCCGTGATACTTCCCGCATCGGTACTCCTAACGTCCGTTTTCGGCGACCATCTCACCGATCTCATTTACGTTGCATTCCCATCCGTCTCCGCATTTAATTACTCCGACCGAGTGTTCACAAGCTTCCTTATCTTTTGGTCGGCAGGATGCTGTGCGGGCGCGGCTTACGATAGATTCTGCAAATTTCTCGATAATTCCAAGGCATTCATATTCTGTGCATTCGCATTTACCGCAGTGCTCGATCTGGGCGCCATGTATTTTAATCACGTGCTGAAGGACTCCTGGCGCCAGATATGGTCCGTGAAGCAGATCCAGACGCTTTACGTGCTTTCCGCAATTCTTATGCTTATGATGCTCAGCCGAATGATCGTCAAAAACCGCACGGAAGCCCCCGTGTTTTTCCAAAAGGCGGAGCTCGCGGGGTATTTTATATACCTATCGCACCTGCTTCCGGCAAAGGCAGCTCTCCTTCTCTGCGGCAAGCTCGGCATCTCCACCCTTCCGGCGTTTTTCATTACTCTTGCAGTTCTTGCCGTATGGTTCGTGCTGTCAAGCCTTGCCTACGGAAACCGCCTCTATATGCTTCACGCAAAAAAAGCTCTCAATAGGTGACGGATATGAAACCAGATACCCGTAGATTTATACAAATATTGATCATCTGCCTCTCTTCCGTGCTTGCCTTTCTGGCGGTATTCAGAGCAGATGTGCTTTTCGGTGTTATCAAAACCGTTTTTGCCGCGCTTTCCCCCATCACGGCAGGCGCGTGCATAGCATTTACCTTAAACGTACTGCTCTTGCAATACGAAAAAAAGCTTCCTGCAAGATTTCTTGATAAGCTGGGAAGCCGCAAGCGTCTTTTCTGCGTTATCCTTACGCTTTTTACCGTTGCTGCCCTGCTGGGCATCTTCGTTGTTTTGATATATCCCGAATTAAAAGAAACCGTGCTGACAGTTGTATCCAACATCCCCGGATATGCCGCCGCGCTCATCGCATATGCGGCAAAAATTACCGGCAAGACCGAAAGCGAGCTCTTTGAAAGCGTGGATATCAACTGGGAATCCGTTGCCGAAACGATAAGCGGCTTTATCAGCGGCTACGGAGAGAAGCTGATAAGCAGCACCATCGGCATTACCGGAAACGTACTTATAGCCGTGCTGGGAGTTTGCGTTTCCATTGCACTTGCGGTATGGATACTGATGACAAAGGAAAAGCTGGGCTCACGCGCATCCTTTATGCTCAAGAAGCTGTTCCCCAAGCGCGCGGAAAGCATTACTAAGCTTGCCAGATACTCCTCTGACGTATTTTCCGGCTTTATAGGCGGTCAGCTTGCCGAGGCACTTACCATCGGCGTTCTCTGCTTTGTCGGAATGCTGATCTTCGGCTTTCCTTACGCGCTTACTGCCTCTGCCATTATTATGATATTCGCACTTGTGCCCGTTTTCGGTGCTATCGTAGGTGCCATACTTGCGGCACTGCTTATGCTTACCGAATCCTTTGCTACCGCGGTGTGGTTCCTTATCTACATCCTTGTGCTTCAACAGCTTGAATCCAATATCATATACCCCAAGCTTATGGGCGATTCCGTCGGTCTGCCGGGTCTTTGGGTGCTTGTGGCGGTCACCGTCGGAGGAGAGCTTTTCGGTGCTGTCGGTATGCTTACCGCAGTTCCTATGTTTGCCATACTATTCACCGTTTTCAATGCCCTGCTCGATAGGCGAATAGAGGCGAAAAAGAAAAAAGCCGATAGCAACGAACCGCCCGCCGAACAAAACGCATAAACAAATGGGATGTAAAAAACTTGGTTTTTTACATCCCATTTTTGATTGCGGAAAATACTTCTTTCCCGTCAGTATTACGCTTGCCTCCTCGAAAGTAACGGCGGAACAAGTGTTTTAAATATCCATATATCCTCAACAAGATCCGTTAAAATTCTGCGGAGTGCTCACGGAAAAAATCATAATACTCTCTTGCGTTCTCAAGCTCCGTCCACTTTTTTACCTGCACGGGGCGGCTGTCCAGATCGTATATCCTTGCACCCTTCATTGCAAGCAAAAAGGGAGAGTGCGTAGAGATAATCAGCTGACAGCCGAAAAAGCGCACGCTGTCCTCAAGGAACGCGGCAAGCTCGCGCTGCAGTTTGGGAGACAGACTGTTTTCCGGCTCATCGAGAAGATAGAGCGCGTTTTCACCTATCTTCTGCGTAAAGTAGTAAAATGCCGTTTCCCCGTTTGAGCGCCCGTTCATCTCACGCGGAAGTCTGCGCGAAACGTACACGCTCTTGGTCTTACTTTTTGCTTCTATACGGCGCTTAAAATCCTCGTACTGCGAGAGATCGCGCAGCGGCTCCATTGGAGTTTCGCGCGTATCGTAATACTCCCGGAAAAGCTCCTCCCGCTTGCGGTCTATCTCTCCGTTCATGGAGCGGATATCAAGCAGCATATCAAACACGTCGTCGCTTGCTATCCGCATACTGCCCTCGGGCAGTTTTTTTGTTTTCCCGTCAAAGGCATAACGGCACATCGCAAGATGATCGTACATATACGGTGTTTCGTTTACGGGTGCAGAGGAGGGGACGTCAAGCTTTTTTGCTATCAGATTCAAAAGCGTGGATTTGCCCGAACCGTTACCGCCGTAAAATACCGTTATCGGCTCAAAAATCAGTTTTTCAAGCCCCTTTTGCGGAAAAAGCTTGAAGGGGTATACGTTTTCGTGACTGTAGCATTTCATCTCCAGCTGATAAGGATAAGACAGGATAAAACCCGCCTCGTCCCTTTCCGTGGGAAGAGTAAATTCTTTTAAATAGAGCATATTTCACCTCTGCGGGAGAGAAGCCCCTCCCATACGGCGCGAACCGTTTCTGATCTTAGGGCGCGGACTTGCCCCGCTGTCTTCGGTTTATAAACCCAAATACCCTTTAAGGACCTTGAGCGTATTCCAAACACCGTCGATATGGCTTCTTTCATATCCGTGGCTTGCGTAAACGCCCGGACCGATAAGTCCGTGGCGTATGTCGCTGCCTGCGGAAAGAGTCGCCTCAACGTCAGATCCGTATAAGGGATATACGTCAACGGCATACTCCGCACCTTCCTTTTTTGCGGCGGCTATAAGCTTACTTACCACATCATAATTATAAGGACCGCGCGAGTCCTTTGCGCAGACGGAAACAGTACGCTCCGTGCAGGCAAGACCGTTACCGACACAACCCATATCCACGCTTATTGCCTCTGTAACTCCCTGAGGAACGGATGCAGATCCTCCGTGGCCGACCTCTTCGTATACGGTCACGTGTACGTACACGCGGCGCGAGGGAATGATGCCGTTATCCTTCATAAACTTAGCAAGTCCGAGCAGGATGCCGACGGAGAGCTTATCGTCAAGAAAGCGGCTCTTTATGTACCCGCTCTCTGTTATCTTCGCACGCGGGTCAAAGCAAACGATGTCCCCCGTCTCAATACCGAGTGCGCGGGTCTCGTCGGAGTTTTTCACATCCTCGTCAAGCACTATCTCCATAGTGTCAAAGGCACGCTTGACATCCGTATAAGAGGTGTTAACGTGTACGGATGCATTGCATATCTGCATAGTACCCTCTACTATCTTACCGTCCCTTGTATGAACGCGTACGTTCTCCGCCTCGCAGTTGTCGGCACGCAAACCGCCGAGATTTGTAATGCGCAATCTGCCGTTACCCTTGATCTCCGCAACCATACCTCCCAGCGTGTCGGCATGTGCCTCAAGGAGAAGCGCATCGTCAGCATCCTCTCCGCCGAGGTCGATGATAACGCCGCCCTTTACGGTAATTTCTGCCTTGTAACCAAGTGCATCAAACTCGTTCTTTACCCACTTTGCCGCTTCGTGAGTGTAGCCGGACGGACTGTCGATACCAATGAGCTCGATAGCCTTTTCTGCGGAATATACAGCGTAATCTTTTTTCATATTTTTCACCCTCCAAATTTACAGAGAATCGTTTTATTCGATACAACTATTGTAACACATAAATGTGCAATGCACAACACCCGAAATAATCATTTTTTTACTCTTTCCCCAGTATTATCAAACGCTCATCTTGTCGAATATCATTAGAGAAATATCTAATGCCCGCTAAAGCGCCAAGCTGTACCAAAAACTCTTTAGATGTATTTCTAATGTTAAATAATACTTGCTGTTACTGAATATCTTAAATTTATAAACACGGGTTATAAACCCGGAGCCCTAGCTATATAAAACGAATATCTTATGTAAATTTTAGTGTACACCGAGAAAACCGACAAAATGCGGCGGAGATCGCGGCTTTTTTTCGGCGTTTTTCGATCCTGACATTTTTTCCGTTTCCTTTATCTTTCACTTGACAACGGAAATGCAGAATGCTATGATATTCACGAAGACATGAAACGACATTCACATCCATAGAGGAGGTAGCGCTTATGGCAGGCGGCGGCTTTTTACCGCTTTTTGAGGAATGCAGAATCGAGGAAAACACACGCACGGTGCTGCACTCCGATCTTAATAATTTCTTTGCCTCGGTGGAGATAGCGCGCGATCCCTCGCTTGCCCCGTACCCCGTTGCGGTATGCGGAAGCATAGAGGAGAGACACGGCATAGTCCTTGCCAAAAATCAGCTTGCAAAGGCTTTCGGGATCAAGACGGGAGAAACGATCGGAAACGCACTCGGCAAATGCCCGCAGCTGAAAATGGTTCCGCCGCATTACGACGATTACGAGGAGATATCTGAGCGGGTGCGAAAAATATATATGAATTTCACCGACCTTGTTGAGAGCTTCGGTATCGACGAATGCTGGCTGGACGTAAGCGGTTCCTCCTATCTTTTCGGCTCCGGAGAAGAGATAGCCGACAAGATACGCCGTGAGATTTTCCGACGCGAGAATATCACCGTTTCCGTCGGGGTGAGTTTTTGCAAGGTGTTTGCCAAGCTTGGATCTGATATGAAAAAGCCGAACGCAGTGACCGTGATTCCCCGTACAAGCTTCAGGGAGAAGATATGGAGTCTGCCTGTCGAGGATATGCTTGGTGTAGGTCCCGCTACAAAGAAAAAGCTGAACGAACGCTCCGTGCGGACTATAGGACAGCTTGCAAACACCTCCCCCGTTTTGCTTGATTCATATTTCGGAAAGATGGGGCGGATGCTGTGGGCATATGCAAACGGACTGGATGCATCTCCCGTACATCCCGTGGGTTACCAAAGTGAGGTAAAAAGTGTAGGACACGGCGCAACACCGAGCGCGGACATGGCAGAAGATGACGAGGTGGAAAGCATGCTTGTAAGCCTCGCTATAGACGTAGGTCACAAGCTGAGAAGATACGGCTTGCGCGCCGCGAGCGTTGCCGTAGCTGTGAGGGATAATGCCCTTTGCTGCCGCGAATTTTCCGCAAGAATGCCGCGTCCGACACAAAGCGCGATCGTTATAGCCGAGGAGGCTTTCAAGCTGTATTGCCGCTCATATGACCGCGCACGGCCCCTGCGCTCCATCACCGTACGCGCGATCGACCTTGCGCCTAAGGATGCACCGCGCCAGCTTGATATATTCGAACCTTCCGAAAAAGAGGACAAGACCATCCGTCTGTGCGAAGCGATGGACGATATCCGCGAGCGTTTCGGCCGCCACGCTATCGTGCCTGCCAATTCCCTTACCCGTGAGCGTGTAAAGGACTTCGGTTTCGGCGCAATACCGTCTCTGACCGCCGTTCATTTATCGTAGGGGAGATATGACCGGACACATTTTCCTTTTCCACCCATTTCAAACTTTTTTCACAAAACCCCTTGCAAATCCCTTTTTGTTGTGATATACTATCGTAGTCAATAAAATGACGTAGGGGTATAGCTCAGCTGGTAGAGTACCGGTCTCCAAAACCGTGGGTCGCGGGTTCGAATCCTCCTGCCCCTGCCAAGAAAAAAGCAGATTGCGAAAGCAATCTGCTTTTTTCAACTAAATCCGTCCTTGCGGACGGGATAAATCCTACCTCAGTGGGATGAAATCACTTCGTGATGAAATCCGACTTCGTCGGGAGAAGGGCGGAT
>JAZQJQ010000153.1:0-5762 GCA_045541735.1 Eubacteriales bacterium | reverse complement strand
CGCGCTCTATCCTCATATGACTGTATTTGAGAACATGGCATTCGGTCTGAAGCTCCGCAAGACCTCTAAGGAAGAGATCAAGCGCAGAGTTGACGAGGCTGCCCGCGTTCTTGACATCGCACACCTTCTCGACCGTAAGCCCAAGGCTCTTTCCGGAGGTCAGAAGCAGCGTGTTGCTCTCGGACGTGCTATAGTTCGTTACCCCAAGGTATTCCTTCTCGACGAGCCTCTCTCCAACCTTGTCGCTAAGCTCCGTGCAGCGATGAGAACCGAGCTTACCAAGATCCATCAGAGAGTTCAGACCACCTTTATTTACGTAACTCACGACCAGGTAGAGGCTATGACCATGGCTACCCGTATCGTTGTTATGAAGGACGGTCTCATTCAGCAGGTTGATACTCCTCAGAACCTTTACGATTCTCCCGTTAACCTCTTCGTTGCAGGATTTATCGGTACTCCTCAGATGAACTTCATCAACGGTTCTCTTGAGAAGAAGGGCGATGACGTATTCTTCTGCTTCGGCAACAACAAGCTCAAGCTGCCCAAGGAAAAGGCAGAGGAGCCCGCACTTCAGGAGTACATTGGCAAGGAGCTCATCGGCGGTATCCGTCCCGAGTGTATCCATGACGAGCCTATGTACCTCTCTCAGCTTCCCGATTCCGTTATCGATACTCACGTTGAAGTTACCGAGCTTATGGGTGCTGAGATTTACCTCTACCTCGTATCCGAGGAGCAGAACCTCGTTGCACGCGTTTCGCCCCGCTCTCAGGCAAGAGCAGGAGACAGCATCAAGGTTGCGCTTGAGGTTTCCAGAATGCATTTCTTCGACAAAGACACCGAGAGATGCATCTGCCACTAATTCAAATACTCGTTTAAAACGTGCTGTTGCGGCTTAGCCGCTTAATATGGTACTATGGGGCATTCGCAAGGCATTTTGCCGTGAATGCCCCTTTACTTTTGATGGAGTTTTTATGATCAACGAACGCTCGGATACGCCACGCAACGTTGTTTTGCTTTTGGGTTTACACTGTGCTTTTGTTGCCCTGCAGGGAACTTTTCTTGTGCGAGTGAACGATGACCAGATAAGGATATTGCTTTCCAAGGTCTTTCTTGTGCTCGCTTGTATCGTTCCTACTCTTTTTTACCGTTTCGGCGGTGGTGAGAAAAAGATTAAAAGGCGTCTCAGAATAAACTGTATGCCTGCTTTTCCAATGTTTTTTGTTTCGCTGGCGCTTATTTGCGGCGCGCTTCTTATAAACACAAAGATCTGTGAGCTTTTGAAGGATATGGGTGCATCGTTTTCTGTCGGCAATATTTCCCTTATGCCGGGCGCGGTCGGATTTGTGTTTGCACTGCTTATTTACGTTATACTTCCTACGGTGTGCGAGGAGATGTTCTTCAGATATGCGCTTCTTGAGAGCCTTGGCGGCGGACTTTATGCAGTGCTTATCTCAGCTTTGTGTTTTTCTGTGATGCATTTTAATCCCTACGGAACGGTTTATACGTTGACAGCCGGTCTCGTTTTAGGATGTTGCGCTATTGCATCCGGATCTCTTCTGATCCCGATCCTTTTGCACGGAACCATGAACGGTCTTGCTCTTGCGCTTTCCTATCTTTCCTCAAGGCTTGACCCTATCTCTTATATCCAGGTTGAATCGATCGTTTGGAGCGTTATCTTCCTCGGCGGAATAGTATTTTCCGTGTTTACTCTGCTTAATTTTAACCGCCAGCAAAACGAGCTCTTCAATTTGGAAAAAGATACCGATACGCCTGCCGAGCGCAGAAATACACTTACTGTCATAATTCCGATTGTGTATATAGTTTTTGTTGCCGTTTGGAATCTTTTGAGGATGGTATTGTAGCCGATGGAAAACAGAGACGAATTTTTTATGCGCGAGGCTATCGCACTTGCAAACAAAGCATCTGATATGGACGAGGTACCCGTTGGCGCCGTGATCGTGCATAAAGGGGAGAGAATAGTGGGCCGCGGATACAATGCCCGTGAGACCGAAAAAAACGCCCTCTGCCATGCTGAGATAATGGCGATCAATGAGGCGTGCAAAACCCTCGGCGGATGGCGGCTGCCGGAATGCGAGCTGTTCGTTACTCTTGAACCGTGTACGATGTGCGCCGGAGCCGTGATAAACGCTCGTATCGGCCGCGTTGTATTCGGAGCACCTGATCTTCGAGCAGGTGCTTTCGGAACTCTTATATCATTAAATGATCTTCCGCTTAATCACAAAGCCGAGATAGCCGGCGGTGTGCTTGAGGAAGAATGCGCTGAGATATTGCGCAGTTACTTCAAAAAGAAAAGGAAATAATCACGGAGAAAATATGTCGGAATTTCTTTCATCTATACATCCTGTTGCGGTGTGTTTTATCATATTTGCCGCAAAAATAACGGAAATAAGCATACAGTCGCTTAAAACCTGTATGATGGTCAGGGGTCAGCGCATCAAGGCGGCTTGCCTTGGAATGCTTGAATGCACAATATGGGGACTTGTGATCTCTACAATCATCGGAACTCTCGGGGATAATCCGCTGCGTTTGCTGTTCTACGTTTGCGGATATGCCTGCGGATTGTTTCTCGGCAGTACGATCGAAAGCAAGATAGCTCTGGGCACTTCAAACCTTGAGCTTATTGCAAACGATGCTAACACAAAGAGAATAATCGATTACTTACAGGAACACGATAAGGGTTATACCGTGTTTGAGGGCCGCGGCTCTAAGGATAAGATGAATATGATATTCATCGTTCTTCCTCGCCGCGAGATGCCTGCGCTGCTTAAAACCGTGCGCGAACTTTGTGATAACAAGGTGTTTGTTGTCGCTTCCGACGTCAGCAAGTATGCAGGCGGCTACGGAATGGTAAAATGAATATTTTTCTGCAGCTTCCGCAAATACATCGCTTTTTTGCGGAAGTTGTTTGCTTTTAGGCAATAAAAAGCATATCTGCTATTGAAATGGGGTTCATATGGTGTTATACTTAAATGTATAACTATACATTTTGTCTGATTGCAGTCTTATATTTTTGGAGGTACATAATGAAAAGCAGTCTTTTGAAGGCATTATTTCTTGTTGCTGTAATTGCGGTGTTCTGTTCCGCGTTTACGGTGACTGCATTTGCCGAAGAACGTGCCGTAACCGCATCCGGTACCTGCGGTGCAGACGGAGATAATCTCACTTGGACTCTTTACGATGACGGCGAGCTTGTCATCGAGGGTATCGGCGCGATGAAGGATTATGGTTATATATATGATCCGAATACGGGTTATTCAAGCTTTATGCGTGCTCCCTGGTACGATCATCGTTCGATCATAACAACGGCTGCGGTTGCAGAAGGCGTTACCGCTATAGGAAACGAGGCGTTCTATTTTTGCTCTAAGCTTGCAAGCATAGATATACCCGCAGGAGTAACGAGCATCGGAGATAATGCGTTCTATAATTGCAATAAACTTACGAGTATAGAGATCCCTTCGTCAGTAACCAGCATTGGCAGAGGTGCATTTTCATCTTGTTCCGCTCTTGAGACGTTTGACGTTAAAGAGGGAAATACTGCATACGTCGACGCAGAAGGAGTCTTGTTTACCAAGGATATGAAGAAATTAGTTCAGTATCCTGCAAGTAAAAAAGGAACAAGCTATAAGATACCGGATGCTGTAACAAGCATAGAGGCTTATGCATTCTATTACTGCTATGGTCTTACGGGTATTGAGATACCGGCGGGGGTAACAAGCATCGGCGACTGTGCATTCGAAAGTTGTGTTAATCTTACAAGCATAGCGATTCCCTCGTGTGTAACGAGCATCGGAGAAGATGCGTTCTGGAATTGCTCAAAGCTTACTAGCATAGAGATACCTGCAAGCGTAACAAGTATAGGTTACGGTTCGTTTTGTAATTGCTCTTCGCTTACGTCGATTGAAGTTGCAGATGGCAACACTGTTTACACAGACGTAGACGGAGTGCTATTCACCAAGGATATGAGTACCATAATATCGTATCCGGAGGGCAAGACTGCAACAAGCTATAAGATACCTGCCGAGGTAACGAATATTTCCAGATATGCGTTCTGGGATTGTGCTGCGCTTACAAGTATCGAAATACCAAACGGCGTAAAAAGCATTGGCAGCAATGCTTTCTGCGGTTGCTCTTTTGAAACCGTGGCTCTTCCCTCTGGACTTAAAACTATTAACTCCCTGGTTTTCCAAAATTGCTTCAACCTTAAAAGTGTCGAGATACCTGCGAGTGTAACGTCCATTGGGTCGAATGCATTTGTTCGTTGCAAGTCACTTACCGGCGTAACTATACTTTCTAAAATGGTAAAATTCGAATATAATGACGTGTTCGAAGGTTGCCCCGAAGTACTCATAATCTACGGCGGCGCCGGTACGACCGCACAGACTTATGCAACGAAAAACGGACATAATTTTGTTGAAATCGACATTCCCGTATCCGTGTTGTCCTCCGGTAATTGCGGAGCAAGCGGAAACAATATTACCTATACGCTTTACGATACCGGCGAGCTCGTTATCGAGGGCATCGGCGCGATGGCTAACTGGGGTTTTATGTGGGATGAGGAATCCGATGCTCCGATCCAGTTGTATGCTCCTTGGCGTGATTATCGCGCCGATATCACTAAGGTCACGGTAAGACCCGGAGTTACTGCGATAGGTTCGGAGGCTTTTGTCAGTTGCAGAAATCTTACCGGCATCGACCTGCCGAATACCGTTATCGGTATCGGTTCATCGGCTTTTGAGAATTGCCCTAAACTTGATGCAATCAAGTTACCCGAAAACCTTACCCAAATCGGCTCTTATGCTTTCGCTTACTGCAATTCGCTCGAAAACATCACGATACCTGCAAAGGTTCAAAACATTGGTTCGGGAGCGTTCAGAGGCTGTAGCAGTCTGGCGAGCATCGACGTTGAAAGCGCTAACGCATATTACACCTATGTTGACGGGGTACTCTTTACCAAGGATATGAAAACTCTGCACACCTATTTGGGAATCGGAAACGGAGATTCGTATGTTGTACCGTCCGGGGTAACAATGATTAATTCCAGCGCATTTGAATATTGCAGTAAGCTTACAAGCGTAACTTTACCGGAGACCTTGGTTACTATTTCCTCTGCAGCATTTTGGGGTTGTTCAGGTCTTACGGAAATAACTATTCCCGCAACTGTTGCTACCATCGACTTCGGTGTGTTTTACAACTGTTCTTCGCTTGCAAAAGTCACCATATATTCTAAGAACGCATACTTTAGCGGCATGGCATTCTATGCCTGTGCCGAAGGCCTTACAATTTACGGTGGTGCAGGTTCTACCGCCCAAACTTATGCAGCGAACAACGGACACAATTTCGTTGTTATCGATATCCCCTCCGTTAAATACGGAGCCTGCGGTTCTAAGCTTACCTGGAAATTGAATGATAACGGCGAGCTTGTTATTGAGGGTACCGGTAGTATGTATAACTGGTCTGCCGGCAAAGCTCCTTGGTATGATTTGAGGTACGAAATTAAGAAGGTCACCGTCAGCAACGGTGTAACTACTATCGGTTCGAGGGCATTCTATGATTGCACCGCCATCAAGTCGATAGAACTGCAAGTCGGAGGCCAAGCGGTCTTAGGAAGACAAGACTCACTGACAACTCCTTGGCTCACAGAACGACATGGCTACGATCCGACTTCACCGTCAGCAACGGTGTAACTACTATCGGTTCGAGGGCATTCTATGATTGCACCGCCATCAAGTCGATAGAACTGC
>JAZQJQ010000152.1:0-25558 GCA_045541735.1 Eubacteriales bacterium | reverse complement strand
GCTCTTGGGCGCAACAATAGTTGCGAAAAGAGGAAATTTTTATCGCGTGCCGCAAGGCCACGCTTTACCCCCGGACATCAATTCACCCCCGCGAAACCTCAATGAGAGAGCCTCTCACAAGCCTCCCTCCTCGAGGGAGGTGGCACGCGCAAGCGTGACGGAAGGAGTTCTCTCGTATAAAAAAGTTTAACAACAGAACTATATAGAAAAGGAATCCAAAAAAATGGACGAAATGAATCGACAGGTATATGACGACAGTCAGATCCAAGTGCTTGAGGGTCTGGAGGCGGTAAGAAAACGCCCCGGAATGTACATCGGCACGACATCGATAAGAGGACTGCACCATCTTGTACATGAGATAGTGGATAACTCTATCGACGAGGCACTTGCGGGATACTGCTCTGAGATCGAGGTAACTCTTTGGCCCGATAACAGCGTTTCCGTAAGGGATAACGGACGCGGTATACCCGACGGTATGCACCCGAAAATGGGAATACCGACGCTTGAGGTCGTATACACGGTGCTCCACGCGGGCGGTAAATTCGGCGGCGAAGGATATAAGATCGCCGGCGGTCTGCACGGTGTAGGTGCTTCCGTTGTTAACGCGCTTTCCGAGTGGCTGGAGGTTGAAAACTGCCGCGACGGCAAAAAATATACCGAGCGCTTTGAAAGAGGCCACGTTACACGCCCCTTCCGCTGCGAGGGTGAAACAGACCAAAAAGGTGTTTACTGCCGCTTTAAGCCGGATCCCACCATTTTTGAGGAGATAGTTTTTGAATACGACGCGCTTTTGAACCGCCTGCGCGAGCAATCCTTCTTAAACGGCGGTATCAAGATAGTTCTTATCGACCGCAGAGGCGAAGTAACGGGCGAGGAAGCGCTTATCCCCAAGCGCGAGGAGCTGTATTTTGAAGGTGGTATAAGAAGCTTTGTTGAGCATCTTAACGAGAACAACAAGCGAGGCACTCCCGTTCATCCGCAGGTCATCTATATGAAGGCGGAAAAAGAAAACAGCACCGCCGAGGTCGCAATGCAGTATAACGACAGCTATAACGAGATACTGCTTTCCTTTGCAAACAATATGAACACCATTGAGGGCGGTACGCACGAAACAGGCTTTAAGAGTGCGCTTACAAAGGCTCTCAACGCTTATGCCGTTAAAAACGGTATCATAAAGGGTGATGACAAGCTTACGGGTGAAGACGTGCGCGAGGGACTTATCGCTATCATAAGCGTTAAGCTTACCGACGCACAGTTTGAAAGCCAGACAAAGGCAAAGCTCGGTAACTCCGAGATGCGTACCTTTGTTGACAATATGGTAACGCAGAAGCTTGGCGAATTTCTTGAGGAAAATCCCGCGGTAGGTAAAGCTATCCTTGAAAAATGCCTTGCGGCATCCCGTGCAAGAGAGGCGGCAAGAAAGGCACGCGAGCTGACAAGAAGAAAGGGTGCGCTTGAGGGCAGCTCCCTTCCCGGCAAGCTTGCCGACTGCCAGGAAAGAAGCGCTGAGCTTACCGAAGTATATCTCGTAGAGGGAGACTCCGCAGGCGGTTCCGCAAAGGACGGACGAGACAGCCGCTTCCAGGCCATCCTTCCCCTCCGCGGTAAGGTACTTAACGTAGAAAAGAGCAGACTTGACAAGGTATATTCCAACGAATCGCTTACCCCCATCATCCAGGCGCTCGGCTGCGGTATCGGTGAGGATTTTGATATCAATAAGCTCCGTTACGGAAAGATAATCATTATGGCAGATGCCGACGTTGACGGTTCCCATATCCGTATACTGCTGCTTACGTTCTTCTTCCGTCACATGAGAGCGCTGATAGAAAACGGACACGTTTACCTTGCACAGCCTCCGCTTTACAAGATCTGGCGCGGAAAAACACAGAGATATGCTTTCTCCGATGCCGAAAGAGATATGATAATCGAAGAAATGGGCGGCAAGTGTGAGACCGAGCGCTATAAAGGTCTTGGTGAGATGGACCCCGATCAGCTTTGGGAGACTACGATGGACCCCGAATTCAGAACTCTTCTCAAGGTCACCGTACAGGATGCCGTAAAGGCAGACGAGATATTCTCCGTGCTTATGGGAGACCAGGTAGAGCCGAGACGTCAATTTATTACGGATAATGCAAAATTTGTATCGAATCTGGATATATAGCAGGAGACGGCGGGAGTAAACCCCCGACTTGCGGTATATTTCGTATAACTTTTCAACATAAATGTTCAAAACTACAGTTCAAAACTTTTGAACATACTGTTGAAAACTATGTTTAAACCTTTACGCGCCGATGTTTTACGACATATTAAAACTTTTTCGGTGCTTAACCGATTGCTGAAAACTTATTAAAAACAGAACTTGGGCGGCGAATAAATATTCCTACCCGATTTTTGAAAAGGATAACCGATATGGAACATAATCACGAGCTTGATTACTCCCAGCAGAAAATTCTTCCCATAGACATGGAGCAGGAGGTAAAGAAATCCTTTATCGACTACTCTATGAGCGTTATTACCAGCCGTGCGCTTCCCGACGTGCGCGACGGTATGAAGCCGGGTCAGAGACGTATTCTTTACGCTATGTATGAGGACCATCTGACTGCGGACAAGCCTTTCCGTAAATCAGCTACCACCGTAGGTAACGTGCTTGGACGTTACCATCCGCACGGAGACAGCGCCGTATATCAGGCAATGGTAAGAATGGCACAGTCATTCTCTCTCCGCTATCCTCTCGTTGAAGGTCACGGTAACTTCGGTAACGTAGACGGAGACGGTGCGGCTGCATACCGTTATACCGAGGCGAGAATGTCAAAAATAGCCGACTATATGATGGCGGATATTGAAAAGGACGTCGTTGACTTCGTTCCCAACTTTGATAACAAGTTAAAGGAGCCTACCGTTCTTCCTTCGCGCTTCCCCAACCTGCTTGTAAACGGCTCTGTGGGCATTGCCGTAGGTATGGCTACCTACATACCCCCCCACAACCTTTCCGAGGTAATAGACGGTGTTATCTGCGTTATAGACAATCCCGAAGCGGAGCTTCCTGAAATAATGCAGTACATCAAGGGACCCGACTTCCCCACCAAAGCGACCATTTACGGTACTGCCGGCATATATCAGGCTTATCTGACGGGTAAGGGACACATCAACGTGCGCGCAAAGGCTATCCTTGAAGAGGACAAGCACCGCATCATCTTTACAGAGATACCCTACCAGGTAAACAAATCCCAGCTTGTCAAGAGCATTGCCGACCTGCACAAGGAAAAGCGAATAGAGGGACTTACCGATCTGAGAGACGAGAGCGGACGTGCGGGAATGCGCATCGTTGTTGAATACCGCCGCGATGCAAACGGACAGGTAATACTAAATCAGCTTTACAAATATACTCAGCTTCAGGATACCTGCGCCGTTAATATGCTTGCCATAGTAAACGGCGAGCCTAAGATCCTTACGCTGAAGCAGATACTTGAGCACTATATCAGCTTCCAGCGCGATATAGTTACGCGCCGCACGCGCTACGAGCTTAACCGTGCGCTCCACGAGATGCATATTCTTGAAGGCTATGCTATCGCTATCGAGAATATAGACAGAGTTATCGAGATAATCAAGAAGAGCGAGTCCATTCCCGCCGCAAGAGAGGCGCTGATGGCAGAGTTTGCGCTTTCCGAGGCTCAGGCTCAGGCTATAGTTGATATGACGCTTGGCAGACTCTCCGGTCTTGAAAGACAGAAGATAGCCGACAGACTCCAGAAGCTCCGCGATCTCGTAGCCGAGCTTGAGGGAATACTTGCTGATGATTCCAAGGTAATGGCTATCGTTAAGGACGAGCTGCTTGCTATAAAGGCAAAGTACGGCGACGAGCGCCTTACCGCGATCGAGGAATCCGAGGACGAGATAGTTCTTGAGGATCTTATTCCAAAGCACAGATGCGTTATCACCATGACTCACGCAGGATACATCAAGCGCCAGCCTGCCGACACCTACTCCGCTCAGCGCAGAGGCGGCAAGGGCATTATCGGTATGAACACAAAGGAGGACGACTTTATCGTCGACGTTGTAACCGCGCACAGCCACGCGCTTATGATGTTCTTTACAAACACGGGACGTGTATACACCAAAAAGGTATACTGCCTGCCCGAGGCAAGCCGTACCGCAAAAGGCTCCAACATTAAAAACGTGCTGGAGATGCAGGATGACGAAAGACTTGCGGGCGTTATTACCGTTGACGGATTTGAAGAGGGATATCTGCTTACAGTTACCAAGCGCGGTATAGTTAAGCGTACTCCCATCGCCGAATTCGAATATCAGAGAAAAACGGGTAAGCGTGCACTCTCGCTTGATGAGGGCGACGAGCTTATCTTTGCCGGTATCATGAGTGATGAGGACGAGATAGTTATTGCCACCAAGAGCGGACGCGCCGTTCGCTTCTCGGGTGAGAATATCCGCCCGATGGGCAGAAACGCAAGAGGTGTTATCGGTATCCGCGTAGACGAAGACGACGAGGTATGCGGAGCAGCATTCGTTGATCCAGAAAGAAAGCTGCTCATCATCACCGAAAACGGCTGCGGAAAGCGCACTCCCTACGATGACTTCCGCCTTATGAAGCATCGCGGCGGCAGCGGCGTTACATGCCAGAACATCACCGAGAAGACGGGACGCATCGCAAGCGTTGCATCAGTCGGAGAAGACGATGACATTATGATGATAACCAACACGGGAACCGTTGTACGTATTCACGCAAACGAGATACCCTCCTACAGCCGTACCGCAACCGGAGTTATCGTAATGAGAACGGCAGAAAATGCCGCAATTATGAACTTTGCCATAGTTCCCGACGGAAACAAGCCTGAGGAGGAGAACGAAAACGAGCTTACCGCCGACGAAAACGGCGAGTTCGTTGAGGCAAAGGTGGTAGACGAGGAGCAGTTTATCGCTGAGCAGGCACAGAAGGCAGCCGATAAGGCTGAGATCGCAGAGGCATTTGCAAACACCGAAAAAGAGGAAAACGAGTAATGAATAAGGGTATCAAGACCGCACTTTGCATACTTTGTGCTTCCCTTTCCCTCACGTTTGTTTCCTGCGGTAAGGGTCCGGAGCTTGACGAGGTGAGGGAGCGTATTGCCGAAACCGTGGAAAAAAGCATCGAATTGAACGATATCTTCTACGGAGAGGGACTTCCCGTTTATAAGGAAATGATAACGGGCAAGGATTACTACCTTGTTGATACCGAAAAAAGCAATTACGACTCCATAGAAGAGCTGAAGGCGGCACTTGCCGACGTATATACTGCCGATTACTGCACTTCCATAAACGAGGTCATGTTCGTTGGTATAGCGGATAGTTTTGTAAGTCTTCTTCCACGCTTTATTGAGGAGGAGATGAGCGGTTCGCTTATGCAGGATAAATATGCTGAAAGCATACTTATCGGCAGGCGCGAGTTCGATTACAGCGCAATGACTATGGAAAAAAGCTCAAAAAACAGCTTTACCGTACGTATTCCCGCAACCCTTAACGGGGAAAAGGACGAGGACGCGGTGCTGACGTTCAGAAAAGAAATGACGGATGGCGGCGCTGTTTGGAAATTAGATAGTCCGACGTATTAAAGAGATATATAATCCTCCCGCCGTGAGGGAGGTGGCAAAACCGGAGGTTTTGCCGGAAGGAGAGATTGCTGTCTAAGTAACTTTCTTAAATTCTCTCCTTCCACCGCAAGCGGTCCCCCTCCCTCATCAGAGGGAGGCAAATATTCACATTAATTCGGCAAATGCCGAAAAGGAGAAGATATGGCAGCAAAAAAACCCGCTTCCAAGGCGGCATCCGCGCCGGCAAACGACGCGGAGGGAAAAAAACAGGCTCTTGAGAGCGTTCTTTCCAAAATTTCCAAGGATTTCGGCGCAGGAGCCGTTATGAAGCTCGGCGAGACCACAAAGCTTGACGTAAGCGCCGTTTCCTCCGGCTCCATCGGTCTTGACCGCGCGCTCGGCGTGGGCGGTATTCCGAGGGGCAGAATAACCGAGATATACGGCCCGGAATCCTCCGGTAAAACTACCGTTGCGCTCCACGCTATCGCGGAAGTACAAAAAGAGGGCGGCACTGCGGCGTTTATTGATGCTGAACACGCGCTTGACCCGCTCTATGCGCGCAATCTCGGTGTTGATATCAATAATCTTCTCGTCTCTCAGCCCGATGACGGTGAGCAGGCGCTTGAGATAGCCGAGGCACTCGTCAACTCCGGTGCCGTTGATATCATAGTTATCGACAGCGTTGCGGCGCTTGTACCCCGTCAGGAGATAGACGGCAGTCTTTCCAATTCCAACGTAGGACTCCACGCGCGCCTTATGTCTAAGGCAATGAGAATGCTGAGCGGCGCCATCGCAAAGACCAATACTATCGTTATCTTCATAAACCAGCTCCGCGAGAAGGTCGGCGTTATGTACGGCAACCCCGAGACCACCACGGGCGGACGCGCACTGAAGTTCTACGCTTCCGTGCGTATTGAGGTAAGAAAGAGCGAAAGCATCAAGGCAGGTACCGAGATCGTCGGTAACCACGTTAAGTGCAAGGTCGTTAAAAATAAGGTCGCTCCCCCATTCCGTGTTGCGGAATTCGATATCCTCTTCGGCAAGGGCATATCCAAGGCAAGCGAGATGATAGAGATGGGTGTTGCACTCGGCGTACTTAAAAAGAGCGGCGCCTGGATAAACTACGGCGATCAGCGCATCGGCCAGGGCAAGGATAACGCAAGAAAGACACTTGAAAATGACCGCGCACTTGCGGAGGAGATAGAAGCAAAGATCCGTGCTATCGCCGCAGAGGAAAACGAGGTCGTTGACGAGATACCCGATGACGACGAGCTTGACGAGGAGCTGCGCGAGTTCGAGCTTGACGAGGAGTAAAGCTTGACGGTTCAGCTGATAAAAGCGGAAAAACGCAAACATTTTGTTGCCGTACACGTGCTGATGACCTCAGACAGCGGCTTTGAATCGCGCGAGATAACGCTTCCCCCTTCCGTATGGAACGATATGGGGTATGAAGTGCCGTGCGAGATATCAACAGCCGAAATGGACGAACTATACCGCTACGAGGAGTATTACCACGCATACGAAAAGGCGTTGAGCATTCTCTCTTACGGCGATAACAGCGCCGCCGCCCTGAAGCGCAAATTAAAGCTGAAGGGTTTTTCGGACGGTGCTGTGATATACGCCTCGCGCGCGATGAAGGCTCACGGATACATAAACGATGCAGAAATACTTAACGAAAAGGTGCTGTATCTTGCAAATGAAAAGCTGCACGGCAGGCGGAAGATAATATCCGAGCTTACTGCAAAGGGTTTTTTGAGGCATGATATAGAGGGCGCTCTTGAAAGATGCGGGGCGCTTATAAGCTTTTCAAAAAACAGACGCAGGCTGATAGAAAAACGCTACGGTAAAACGGACGGCTTTACCGCAGAAGAGATTGTAAAAATCAAGGCTTTTTTATACCGTAACGGTTATTAACGGAAGGAATATTTATGGCAAAGGTTGGATTTGTTTCTCTCGGCTGTTCCAAAAACCTTGTGGACACCGAGACGATGCTTGCGCGCCTCGCCGAGGCGGGATACGAGATAACCCCCGAGGCTGAGGATGCCGACGTTGTTATCATCAATACCTGCGCGTTCATTCAGAGCGCAAAGGAAGAGTCGATCGAGACAATTATCGACATCGGATGGCTAAAGGAGCATCACAAATTAAAGGGTATCGTCGTTTGCGGCTGTATGGCTGAGCGCTACGGCGATCAGATAAAGAACGAGCTGCCCGAGGTTGACTGTATTGTAGGTCTCGGCAGCATAGACGAGATAGTAAATGCCGTTAAGAAAGCTGAAAACGGCGAAAAAATGTACGTTCACGCGGATAAAGAGCTCTCTCCCCTCGGAGGAGACAGAGTTCTTACCACGGGCAGTATGGCATATCTGAAAATTGCCGAGGGATGCGATAACCGCTGCACCTACTGCGCCATTCCCCTTATCCGCGGAAAAATGCGCAGCCGCCCGATGGAGGACATAGTTGAAGAAGCCAAGGATCTTGAAAAGCTTGGCGTTAAGGAGCTGTGCATCATAGCACAGGATACGTCCCGATACGGACTTGACCTCTACGGTGACTATAAGCTTGCAGAGCTTATCCGTAAGATAAGCTCTGCAACGCAGATACCTTGGATAAGACTTCTCTACCTTTATCCCGATAAGATAACCGATGAGCTTATCGAGGAGATGAAGAATAATCCCAGAGTTGTAAAATACGCTGATATTCCGATCCAGCACATAAGCGATAATATGCTCAGCGCGATGGGCAGACACGGCGGCAAGGAGGTCGTAAAAAGCGCTATTGAGCGCCTGCGTGCCGCAATGCCGGACGTGACCTTGCGCACCACGGTTATGGTAGGTTTCCCCGGCGAGACGGAGGAAGACTTCGAGGAGCTTTGCGACTTTGTGAAAAAGACAAAGTTCGACCGCCTCGGTGCATTTACCTATTCCCCAGAGGAGGATACCCCTGCCGCAGAATTTGAGAACCAGGTTGATGAGCAGGTAAAGCAGGACAGATACGATGCAATAATGCAGATCCAGCTTGATATAAGCGCGGCGCGCAACCGCAAGCTCATCGGCAGAAAGATGCGCGTGCTGTGCGAAAGCTTTGACATTCCCGCCGAGTGCTACGTCGGCAGAAGCGAAGCCGATGCACCGGATGTTGACGGTAAGGTGTTCTTTGTTTCGGATAAAAAGATCCGCGACGGCCAGTTTGTGACGGTAAGGATAAACGAAGCGGAGGATTATGATTTGATCGGAGAGACGGTTTAAAGCTGTTTTTGCCTTTCCTCACGGGGAAGGCTGATCTATACAGGTCCCTTCCTTCGCAAACAATATTTTTATGAACGATATAAAATTACCGGAACGTAAAATAATCAGAAAATGTGGATTTGATTACGGACCAAACGGCGCATATTTTATTACGATCTGTACGCAAAACAGAAGAAACGTTTTGTCGACCGTAGGGGACGGCGCCCCGACGTCCCATGAAGATAATTATGAGATACATTTAACACCTTACGGAAGGATAGTTGAAAAATATCTCTTGTCATCAGAAAACATTAAAAATGTTAAAGTCGACAAATATGTAATAATGCCGAATCATATACACGTTATTTTCTTTATTTCAAATGATGATTCCAACACGGCGCCGTCCCAAGAGAGGTTTCGGGACGTCGAGGCGCCGTCCCCTACGAATATGAAGATCCCGCAGGTTATATCAGCATTCAAACGTCTATGTAACAAGGAAATCGGAGAAAATATATTTCAACGTGCCTATTACGACCGCATAATTCGCGATAACGACGATTACGTGCGGTGCAAAAATTACATTATTAATAATCCCCGCGATTGGCGGCTTGACGAACTCTACACAGAATAAAACCCATTAGGAGATAATTATGAAACCCAATACCAACTGGAACGTTCCCAATATTTTGACAGTTATCCGAGTGGTACTTGTTCCCTTCTTTATGCTGACGGTACTCATTCCCGGCGGATCCGCTGTGTGGCGCATCATTGCCGCCGCGGTATTTGCGCTTATTTCCTTTACCGATATGCTTGACGGCAAGATCGCGCGCAAATATAATCTTGTTACCGATTTCGGTAAATTTCTTGACCCGCTTGCGGATAAATTTCTTGTTCTCGGTGCGCTTCTTGCACTGCTGAAAAAGTACTCCGCCGAGCTCGGCGATCTGCTTGTATGGGTAACGCTTGTCGTTATACTCCGCGAGCTTGCCGTTACCTCACTCCGCCTTGTTGCCGTTAATAAGAGCGGTAAAGTCATTGCCGCAAGCATTTGGGGAAAACTCAAGACCGTTTCTCAGATGGTTGCCATCATCTGTGTTTTCCTTGAACCCGTTATCATTACCCCATATATCCATACTCCCGAGTATCTGCTTTCTTACGTTACTCTCATTTTTATGATGGTAACGACTATATTCTCCGGTGTGGATTATTTTGTGAAGTTTTTGAAATAACATAAGACGATCTTCACAAATACGGTCATAGAATTGCCTTCTCCTGTGGGAGAAGGGGGACCGCTTGCGGTGGATGAGGAGTTAGTATAGCCAAGTACACCTCATCCGTCGCCTACGGCGCCACCTTCCCCTATTTGGGAAGGCTAATTTTTTTAGAATGCTTTATACCCAAAAACGGCAGAGAATCAAATCTCTGCCGTTTTTGTTGCGTTTTTTATTAATTATACTTATCTTCAGAATTTACCGTCTCGTCCTTTGTTACTCTTATAACGTCGTCGGCAAGCTTGTTTACCATGGTGCGCAGTAAGTAGAAATCACATTCCGCGCCGTTGATGCTGTAATAGCTTCTGCGGTCGCTGTAGTTGTAGATATCGTACTTCAATTCGCCGCCGGCGCGGAGCTTGACGGTCATAGTGAGCTGATGGCTCTTTTCGTCTGCGATAAGCGCTTTTACCTCTTCGTCCGTCATATTATGGGTGTTTTCCTTATTGACGGAGAGGATCATCTTATAAAGCTGACGGAAGTTCTTTACGGTAGGCTTAAAGCCCGTTTCCTTTACAGTTACCACAAGGTCCTGACCGAGACCGTCGAGAAGGAAGGTCACGGTCTGACCGTCCGGAAGCTCGAACTTCATTTCCTCTACCGTGTCTATCTGCAGCTGGTAGATGGTCTCGCTTACCCACATATTGAGATCCCAGTTAAGGAAGGGTGCGGTGTAATCGTTTACCTTTGCGATGATGTTGAATCGCTCGGAGTAGCAGTAGTAGAATGCATTTCCGTCCTTATCTTCGTGAAGATTAGAGAAGAACAGCATATTTTCAACGGGGGTGTAGCCCTTTGAGGAATCGGTGGTGTCCTTGGGGATATTGTTTACGATGTATACCGTGTGAGCAAATCCCTCGGGGAAATAGGTCGTGATGTCTTTATCGCCGGGTGCGAGCTTTACGACTTCACTTCCCTGAAAATTTACGAACGCCTGGAGCGCGGAATCAAGATATCCGGACGGGCAGTAGGTACCCTCGCCGGGGTAGAGCATTGCAAACGCTGAATATGTGTGAATGGGGTTGCGCTCGCTGTCCTCCAGATACTTAAATGAGGCAAAGATCTCCTCGCCGTGGAAGATGGTGAAGTTTTCAACTAGGAAGTAGGTATTCATCGACGTAGGGTAGGAAAGCAGGGGCGTTACGTAGTTTTCGATGGGACGGAGCACGGTGGCTGCAAGCGTGGTATCAAGCACGTATACCGAATCTCTTCCATCGTATCTTGCGTAATATCCGCCGCCGGTCGTGATGCGGTCGCCTACGTATACCTTATGTGTCTTGCCCGTTAATGTGGTAACGCAGAAGTACGCGGGTGAGGATTTCTCGTCTAATCCGTATTTGTAGAGGTCATCCGTTATGTTGTCGCCGATCTTTACCTTTGCGAGAGTGTAACCGGTATCGACAACGAGCTGTGAAAACAGCTCTGCGCTGTAAAGGGTATTCTCTGCGCCTTCGATGACGAAGCTCTCGCCCTCCGTGCGCACGAATTTATAGCTGCCGTGCTCGTTTACTACCTCGATGCTCTTCATATCGGCTCTTGCTACCTGCTCAAAGAGCTGATAGCGGCCGTTTGCACCTGCGATCTCGCCCTCCACGGTAACAAGCGGCTCGGTGGTGATCTCTTCCTGCTTGTTTACAACGGGGCGGACGACCGCAAAGTAAGCAACCGCGAGGGCGGCAAGTACGGCGGCAATAACTATAATGAGCTTTTGCTGTGCCTTTATCATTTGAATCTTCTCCTTATGCACACAACGGCGCCCGTAAGAAGTATAACAGAGGGCAGCAGAGTGATAAGCAGTACCGTCCAGGTGTTAGCCTGCGCGGTGGTCATATTCTCGATCTCGTAGCTTTCAAGCACCTTGAACTTAATGTCCGCGGGGATGAAATCGCGTCCCATAAGCTTGAATGCGGAATAGAGGATATCCTTGTTTGCGTAAGTATTGGAGTTGATGTACTTTTCGTTTGTAAAGTCGGCAGTCGCGGTGCAGAGAACGTAGGAGTTATATTCCTCGTTGTTTATCATACGTCTTTCGGAGGATACGACCATAAAGTTGTAGCTGCCCTTGGCATCGGCTACTTCGCCGTCCTTCATTGCGTACGCATCCTTGCTTGAGCGGAGAACGGTAGATATCTCGCGCTGTGCGTTATTGCCGTAGTATGAATAGCTTCCGATAGGATAGGGTGTTGTTGCCTCGGTATCCATAACGGGAGTATAAAGATCGGAGAAATAAATGGGAGCAGCATACTCGAAGATGGTCTTCGGAGGGCTGTCGGTATTCGCGATATCGCTTACAAGAGAAGCGCCGAGCACCTTTTCGTAATTATATTCGGCAACTATGCTGTAGCCGTTGGAGGTAATGGAGTTGAGCTTGTCCTGAACAACGGTATCTCCGATGATGATGCCCCATTCGGAGAGATAATCGCAGAGGTTGTCAAGTCCGTTTTTCTTTAAGGGATCGATAAATACCATCAGCGAGCCGTATTCGGACGCGAGGAACTTGTCTATCTGCTCAAGCTCGGATCTGAGACCCGCCTCCTCGTTTTCGGGGGAGAAATCGTACACGGGGTTGTTGATAACAACAAGGCGCGCATCGCTTTCTATCTCCTCCTTGGAGAGGTCGATGTACTTAACTTCATAGCCTGCGTTTCTGACTATCTCCTCAAGGTGGACGTTCTTGGTCTCGCCGTGCTGAGTGGTGAAGTACGCAACGGGAAGATCGACAGCGGAAACGGAAAGAATGGCGGCGGCAAACTTTTCCTCGGCATTATATGCCCAGATGGAGCCGTCCTCGTTTACAACGTAGAAGTTGTTGGCAGACATAATACGGAACTCGTTTCCGCTCTCGATTATAACTGACGAGGTGGAAACACCGCCGCTTGCAGAGCTGAGCGCGTATTTAGCGAAAAGCGTAGGCTCTTTGTTTGAGTCGTAGGCATCAACGGTGACCCAGTCGAATTCCTCGGCTATCTGGAGTGCCGTCTGATATACGTATTTTGTTAAGGTGTTAGCCTGCAGGTAGTCCGGCTCGTGGCAGAAATGTATCTGCACGGGAGTGTTTACGTCTGCAAGTGCCGCCTTGAATTCATCGGAAAGACTGAAAACAAGCTCCTCCGTCATATCCGTGAAGATATTGAATTTATAGGCAAGCGCCGTAAATATTACGTTTACAAGAATTACGGATGCAATAAGCAGAACGCTTAGTATTACTGTTACCGTGCCGTGCTGCACCTTGCGTCCGTTTGTGTGCTTTGCGTTGTTCATTGGTTTTTCCTTTCGTGTGGAAAATATCGGAAGCGGACGAGCAATGCTCGCCCCTACATTCTTCGCGTAACCGTTTTTACGGTTACATATCGCGTTTGCGAAGCAAACTTACCGCAGGAGGAGAAGCCTCCTATCTTCACGCCCAGCGTCTCTTTTCGTAAACTCTTACGGTGAGGAAGAGGAATACGAAGCACATGGACGCGTAATAAAGGAGCGCGTTGTAATCGAAGATTCCGTTGGTGAAATTCTGATAACGCGCGTAGATGGAGAGCCAGTCGATAACGTAGCGGAATATATAGAGGTCGATAAAGCTGTTTGCAAAGCTCATAATGAGAAGGAAGAACAGCACGCCGATGGTGGCAACTGCCGCCGCAAGCTGGTTCTCGGTAAGAGATGACATAAATATTCCGATAGCGATAAAGCAGCTTCCCACAAGGAAAAAAGCAACGTAATTACCGACTATCTGTGCGGTATAAGGCTCTGCGTAGAGGTAAAGCGGAATCACGTTAAACGCGGAAAGAAGAAGGCTAGCGCCGAAAACTGTCTCAGCCGCGAAGAACTTTGCCGTTACCATACCCGTAATTGATATGGGTGCTGTCATAAGCAGCTGCTCGGTGCGCATCTTTTTTTCCTCAGCAAAAAGGCGCATCGTAAGCAGAGAGCAAACGATTATCAGAACGAACAGCGAGAACGTAAAATAGGAGCCCATATCGGTGGTCTGAGACTGAAGGGTGGTAAGCGAGAACAGAAAACCCGAAGCGGCAAGAAAAATTGCCATACAAACGTAGCCGATGGGTGTTACGAAATATGCGCGTAACTCGCGTTTATAGATTGCAAGCATATACGGCTGCCTCCCTTAACCTCTGGAGATCCGCTTTGCGGACTCCGCTTTTTTGTCTATGAGCTTGATGAACACGTCCTCGAGACTCATTCCGATAGGCTCAAGTCCCATAATGGGCCAGCCCTTTTCCGCAAGTGCGTAGAATATGCTCTTGCGCATATCGGTGTTGGGTGCGCTCTCGCAAAGGAAGGCGTAAGCATCGCCCTCGCGCTCTGCAAGTGCCTCAACGTATGTAATTCCGTTACGTGAACGGAGGAGCTCGAGCACCTGAGCCTGCGGACCGGCTACCTTTACTTTAAAGCGGCGGACGTCCTCAAGCGTGCGGGTAATGTCCTCGGTCTTTTCGTTGGCGATTATCTTACCGCGGTTGATGATGATGATGCGGTTGCAGGTCGCCTGGACCTCTGATAGAATGTGGGTGCTGACGATAACGGTATGCTCCTTACCGAGGGTGCGGATAAGGTTGCGTATTTCGATCACCTGCTTGGGGTCAACGCCGACTGTCGGCTCATCGAAGATGATGACCTCGGGATTGCCGATAAGCGCCTGCGCGATACCTACGCGCTGGCGGTATCCCTTGGAAAGATTCTTTATGATGCGCTTGTAAACGTCCGTAATACGCACGACCTCACAAATCTCGCGAAGGTGCTTTTTGCGGTTGAGGGTGCACTTTTTGAGATCGTATACAAAGTTGAGGTACTCTTCAACAGTCATTTCAAGGTAGAGCGGAGGCTGCTCGGGCAGGTATCCCACAAGCTTTTTTGCTTCCTGCGGATGCTCGAGGATGTCTATGCCGTTAATTTCTGCCGTACCTGAATTTGAGGAAAGGAAACCCGTTAGGATGTTCATGGTAGTGGACTTTCCGGCTCCGTTAGGACCGAGAAGACCGACTACTTCTCCCTTTTCCACCGTAAAGCTTACGTCGTCAAGAGCAAAGTTCTGACCGTAGCTTTTTACAAGATGCTCGATTTTTACCATTTTTTATGCCTTCCAAATTTTATTAGCATTAATTATCGGAACGCTTGCGCGGATAAACACCTCATCCACCGCAAGCGGTCCCCCTTCTCCCGCAGGAGAAGGCTTGTTTAATCGGGATAAACCATAATACCGTTTTTAAATTCGCCGGTATACGTTCTGCCGTAGGAATAAGTAAACGTGCCGAAGCCCGTTATATTGTTTTCAAAAAAATCGCCCTCGTACTTGTCGCCGTTCTTCCACGTATAGGTGCCCTTGCCGTGGCGCATATCGTTTTTGAACTCGCCCGTGTACGTATTTTCATCCGCCCACGTATAGGTGCCGAAGCCTTCCTTGATGCCCATAACGTAGTCGCCTACGTAGCTTGAGCCGTCGGCATCCTTGTAGCTTCCCTTGCCGTGGCGCATATCGTCTTTAAGACCGCCCGAATATACCGAGCCGTCCGCCCAGGTGTAAGTTCCCTCGCCGGTCTTCTTTCCGTCAACGAAATCTCCCGTATAGGAATCGCCGTTTGCGTAGCTGAGGGTCGCCTTACCGGTCATGGAATCGCTTTTGAAATCGCCGTCATATACGTTGCCGGAAGCAAAGGTGAGCTTTCCCTTGCCATTCTTACGGAAATCCTCGCCAAGCTCTCCGAGATAGCGGCTGCCGTCATTATACTTAATAACACCGCTTTCCTCTTCAAGCACTCCGGCAAGACCGGTCGAGTAGACTATTCTTCCCTTTACCGGTCTGTCTTCCTTGATAACGCCGAGAAATTTTACCGTTACGCCGTTTTCTGTTTCAACGCTTTGATAACGCCAACCGCTGAAGTACAGACCTCCGAGCACCGCACCGAACATAAGAATGGCACATACGCACGCTATCGCAACGCGTTTTGCCGTGCTTACGCGGCGTCTGCGCGGAGCCTGAGGAGTCATAAACGCAGCTTGACGCGTTTCATCTACAAGACCGTTATTCATTAGTTGCCTCCTGTCATCGTTATGAAGTTATCTACCATACGAAGTATTACGGGCAGGAAAAAATAGACTACTACTGTAAACACAAGTATGATGATGATGGATACGATAAGTGACGGAACGTTTGCATCCTGCGCGGAATAACGTCTTTTTGCCGTATCGCGTCTGTTTTCGGGGATATAGAAGCGCATACGCGAAAGGCAATCTGCAATTGCTTTTTTGGACGGAGCGCTTCCCTCGTCAGTTTTACCCTCCGGTTCCGTTGCTTCAACAGTCTTGCGGAGCATAGAGCCGCGCTTGAGAAGCAGCAGCAGATCCTGCTTTGCAAAGCCTCCGTCTGCGGGACTAATTGCGGATTCCGGGTCGATAGCACGGCGCTTTAAGAGGGGGTCAACTATCCTGCCGGTGCGCCTCTTTGTGATAAAAGAGGCGGTAACTGCCCAAATACCCGCAATTCCCATTGCGCCGACGAAATATAGCAGACTTATCGTGTTATCCGAATTTAGATTGTAAAATTGAAGGTCGCTGTAATATGATACTATCAGCTTCCAGAGTTCCATATTGCCTCCTTGTGAGGATCAGTTTTTGGGGTAGATGGTATCAATTCCGCCCATATAAGGACGGAGTGCCTCGGGGATCTTAACCGTGAAGTCCTCGGTGAGATTGTTTTCGAGGAACGCGATAAGCATACGGGGGGGAGCAACAACGGTGTTGTTAAGCGTATGAGCAAAATACTTGCCGTTTTCGCCGTTTACGCGGATCTTGAGTCTGCGTGCCTGCGCATCGCCGAGATTAGAGCAGCTTCCGACCTCAAAATACTTCTTCTGACGGGGGGACCAAGCCTCAACGTCTACGCTCTTCACCTTGAGGTCAGCAAGGTCGCCGGAGCAGCACTCAAGGGTGCGGACGGGGATATCGAGAGTTCGGAAGAAGTCTACGGTGTTCTGCCAGAGCTTGTCAAACCACATCATACTGTCTTCCGGCTTGCAGATAACGATCATTTCCTGCTTCTCGAACTGATGGATACGGTAAACTCCTCTTTCCTCTATACCGTGAGCGCCTTTTTCCTTGCGGAAGCAGGGACTGTAGCTGGTAAGAGTGTAAGGAAGCTCCTTCTCGTCGATAAGCTGATCTATGAACTTGCCTATCATAGAGTGCTCGGAGGTACCGATGAGGAAGAGATCCTCGCCCTCTATCTTGTACATCATTGCGCTCATCTCGTCAAAGCTCATAACGCCGGTTACAACGTCGGAACGAATCATAAAGGGAGGAACGCAGTAGGTAAAGCCTCTGCCTATCATAAAGTCGCGTGCATAGGAAAGGATCGCGCTGTGCAGACGGGCAATATCGCCCATAAGATAGTAGAATCCGTTGCCTGCAACACGGCGCGCCGCATCAAGGTCGATGCCGAGGAATCTTTCCATTATCTCGGTGTGGTAAGGTATCTCAAAATTGGGAACGACAGGCTCGCCGAAGCGCTCAACTTCAACGTTTTCGCTGTCGTCTTTACCTACGGGAACGCTTGCATCGATGATATTGGGTATGGTCATCATTATGGTCTTGATCTTTTCGTTAAGCTCTGCGGTGCGTGCCTCAAGCTCGGTAAGACCCTTTGTTGCCTCCTGTACGGCGGCTTTTGCTTTTTCCGCCTCTTCCTTCATACCCTTTGCCATATACATACCGATCTCCTTGGAGGCACGGTTCTTCTCGGCGCGGAGGGTATTGCCCTTTGTCTCTGCTTCCCTTCTCTCGGCATCAAGCGCGATCACCTCGTCAACGAGGGGAAGCTTTCTGTCCTGGAACTTCTTTCTGATGTTTTCTTTAACAAGCTCGGGGTTTTCTTTAAGAAATTTAATGTCGATCATTTTATTATCCTCTTTGTAGAAAATTGGTAAAATATGGAAATTATTGTTGTTTACAAATTGATGGGTCTGCCGCCGCCGAGCAGTGTCAGCAGCTCGTCGAGGTCGTTGTTATCCTCAAAATAGATCTTGATGTTCTTTTCTTTGCCCTTGACGTTGATCTTGACCTTGCGTCCGAGTGTACGGCGGACCTTGTTTTCAAGTTCTTTTGCGTAGTTGACCGTTTCGGGCGGGGTCAGAGCCTCTTTTATAGGCTCAAGCGCTTTTTTGACCGCTTTTTCGACCTCGCGGACGGACATTCCGCCGTCCTTTGCCGCTTCGGCAATCATAGTTTGCACTTCCCTGCTCTCTATAGCTAACAGTGCGCGGCAATGACCTGCGGAAAGTGAGCCGCTTCTGAGCATTTCCATTATGTTTTCGGGAAGCTCGGTAAGGCGGATGGCGTTCGCCACGGCGCTTCTGCTCTTTCCTATCTTTTCCGCTATTTCCTCCTGCGTCATATTCCAGACGGTGCTGAGCTCGCGGTATGCAAAAGCTTCTTCTGCTGCGTTGAGGTCTTCGCGCTGTACGTTTTCAACTATTGCAAGCTGTGCGGTCGTCATATCATCCGCAACCACCGTTACAACGGGCACTTCTGTGAGCCCTGCAAGCTTTGCGGCGCGGTAACGGCGCTCACCGGCGATTATCTGGTAGAAGCCGCCGCCCACTTCCCTGACTACGAGCGGCTGCAAAACGCCGTGAAGCTTTATTGATGCCGCAAGAGCCTCAAGCGCTTCGGGCTCAAAATCTTTACGCGGCTGCTCTGCCCTTGCTTCAAGGCGGGATATCGCAACGGCGGTAACGCCGGTGTTAGTATCTGTAAAATTATCATACAGAATGCTGTCCAGACCCTTTCCGAGTCCTGCTTTTTTAGCCATTTCTGTCCTCCTTGTCTTATTTTGCGTGTTTTGCATCGCAAAACACATATCGCGGATGCGCTCTGCGCATCAATATCACACCCATGGCATATTGCGTTTGCCTTGCAAATATTGCCTGTGCGGACGAGCACTGCTCGCCCCTACGATTTAATAGTCGCGATCGTCCGTTTATGTTTAAAACTCTTCATTATATAATATATAGGCTCAGCTTCGCGTTATATCCTTGTGACAAGCTCCTTTGCTGCTTCAAGATATTCTCTTGCGCCCTTGCAGTATTTGTCGTGATAATAGACCGGCATTCCGAAGCCGGGAGCTTCGGTAAGTTTTACGTTTCTTGAAATCGGAGTTGCAAAAAGCTTGTCCGCGTAGAAGCGTTTGAGTTCATTTACGACCTGCATACTGAGCACAAGACGTCCGTTATACATTGTAAGGAGTATTCCGGTGATCTCAAGCGAGGGATTATACAGCTTTTTGATCTTGGAGGTGGTGTTCATCAACATTCCGAGACCTTCAAGCGCATAATATTCGCATTGCATCGGAATAAGCAGTCCGTCTGCACATGCAAGCGCGTTAACTGTGAGCATACCGAGGGACGGAGGACAGTCGATAATTATGTAATCGTAGTCGTTCTTTAAGGATTCTATTGCGTTTTTGAAGCGGTATTCTCTGTTTTCCATCTCATAGAGGTCGAATTCTGCGCCTGCTAAGTTGATATTTGAAGGAATTATCGATATGTTCTCGAATTCTGTCTTCAGTACGGCAGATTCCGCGGATGCAAAGCCGATAAGTACCTCGTATGAGGAATTTTTGATGTTCTTTTTGTTGATACCGAAGCCGCTCGTCGCATTTCCCTGCGGGTCAAGGTCGCATATCAGTACCTTTTTACCGAGGAGCCCCAGCGAAGCGGTTATATTGACGGCGCTGGTTGTTTTTCCTACGCCGCCTTTTTGGTTGGCAAATGCAATTATTTTGGCCATATTTATTCCTTTATTTAAGCCGTTTTTGGAGATAGAACTATTATACATTATTCCGTGTCGCTTGTCAACGCAATTCCCTCCTATTTTATTATTTGTTTGTGAATTTTGTGTGTTTCACGTGAAACAGTTGCTTGAAAACTCATGTATCAGAATTGTTTCACGTGAAACGTCTGTTGGTGCCTGCGTGGAGCCCAATGTTTCACGTGAAACAACCAATTTCCAATGATTGCACTCTGCGTTCAAGGTTTCTTAACACTCAGTTACCTTCTTGTTAAAATTTTTTTGGTAATATAATAACAAATCTGCATTTTCCTGAATAAACTTGCGGATTTGGGGTAAAAATCCTGCAGATTGAAAGGAGGTTGAACATAAATGTTGAAAAAACTGTTCAAAACTTTGATTTTAAGCTGTCTTATTGCTTTTATGCTCCTACCTGCTGTATTCGTATGTGCCGAGGAGGCAAATTACGCCGACGTGCCTATTGAATACGAATACGGCACGGCGCGAAATGTGAGCTACGGTAAGCTTGTTGATGACACAACATACTTCCATATCCGCTCCTTTTCTGATGAAAACGGCGCCGTTGAGGTTAGATGGGATGCAAAAACAGATTCTGCTTACGTAACGTGCCCGGAGCTTACGGTAATTGCCAAGGTCGGAGAGCCTTTTATTATTGCGAACGGCAGGGTTATCTACAGCGGAAGAGAAAATTTAGTCGATAACGGCAGACTGTACGTTCCTGCACGCAGCTTATGTAAAGCGTTCGGTTTTTCAATTGTTTGGAACGCTGAAGAGTCAAGTGTCCGTGTTATTAACGACGGTTCTCCGATCGAGGATGCGGATTCGTTCTATAATAAGAACGATCTCTACTGGCTTTCTCGTATAATAAGCTGTGAGGCGGGCGGTACTGAGCCGCTTATAGGCCAGAACGCCGTTGGTAACGTGGTTTTGACCCGTGTTGGCGACGAATCCTCGCCGGATACCGTTTTTGACGTTATTTTCGATAAAAAATACGGTGTTCAGTTCACGCCTGCATATACGCCGAATATCTATAAAGAACCATACGAGAAATCGGTGATTGCGGCTAAGATCTGTCTGGAAGGCTACTCGGTGTCGGAGGATGCGCTCTTTTTCTATGCTCCTAAGTATACCTATGCCGCATGGATCGAGCAAAACAGGGAATATCTGTTTACTATCGGCGGACATAAGTTTTTTGCCTGAGCAGCTTGCGTTAAACACTCGATTTTCGGTCAAAGCCTCCCGAATGGGAGGCTTTGATTCGTTACGACTTTTTCCGTTCTTTTTTGTAATAATTATTACAAAAAATATATTGAAATGTTCAGAATGTTGTTGTATAATGTACACTACGGTATGATGCGGAATTTGTATCCAAAAACGTCTTCCGCATACTTCGCGTGCGTCTTTCTTGATGTGAAAGACGTTTCATATAGAAAGAAGGTAAAGTTTTGTCAGATACTAACAAAAAGGGCGGTATCTCCGTTGAAGCGGAGCATATTTTCCCGATTATAAAAAAATGGCTCTATTCCGATAAGGAGATCTTTCTGCGCGAGATTGTTTCCAATGCAGTCGATGCCGAAACAAAGTTAAAAAGACTTGTTTCTCTTGGCGAGATCCGTGATGTTTCCGTAGATGATCTCAGTGTTAAAGTTGAGCTTGACAGCGATCTTAATACCATCACCGTGACCGATAACGGTATCGGTATGACAGCGGAAGAGGTCGAAAAATACATATGCTCGATAGCGCTGTCGGGTGCTCTTGATTTTATTAAGGAATATGAAGGTGATTCCGCTGACGGTAAGAGCGGAATAATCGGTCATTTCGGTCTCGGCTTCTACAGTGCCTTTATGGTAGCCGATAAGGTCGAGGTGTTCACTAAGTCCTATAAGGATGCTCCGGCTGTTTACTGGGTCTGCGATTCGAACGGAAGCTATGAGATGAGCGAGGGCGGCAGGGAAGAGCGCGGAACCGAAATAGTTATGCATATCGGGGATGAGGGCAAGGAATATCTCGATAAAAATACTCTGCGTTCAATACTTACAAAGTACTGCTCGTTCCTGCCGGTGCCGGTGTATTTTGAGGGCGGCTGTGAATGCGGTCATCACCACAGCGGCGATGATCATGACTGCGGTAACGACTGCGGCGAAGAGCACGAATGCGAGTGCAAAACACCTATAAACGATACCTGTCCTCTTTGGCAGAAGAGCGCCTCCGAATGCACCGAGGAGGAGTACAAGGCGTTCTACCGCAAGGTATTTAACGATTGGCGCGAGCCTCTTCTGACCGTTCATATCAATGCCGATTACCCCCTTAATTTCAAGGGAATACTGTTCTTCCCGCGCAGGGAGAACGAGTTCGAGAACACCGAGGGTCAGATAAAACTATACTATAATCAGATGTTCGTTGCTGATAATATCCGCGAAGTCATTCCCGAACATCTGCTTATGCTTCGCGGCGTGCTTGATTGCCCGGAGCTTCCGCTTAACGTCAGCCGTTCTTATCTCCAGAACAACACCTACGTTAAGAAGATAGCCGCTCATATTACCAAAAAAGTGGCAGATAAGCTCGTTTATATGATGGAAAATCAGCGCGAGAGGTACGAAGAGATCTGGCAGGACATCAAGACCTTTGCCGAGTACAGCTCTATGTGTGATCCTAAGTTCTTCGACCGTGCAGAGTCTGCGATGCTTCTTCCTCTTTGCGGCGGCGGCTTCAAGACTGTTGACGAATATCTTGAAAGCGCCAAGGAAAAGCACGAAAACACCGTGTATTACGCGGGTGACGAGCAGATCCAGGCGCAGTACATCTCGCTTTACCGCAAGCAGGGGATCGAGGTCGCGCTTCTTGACCGCTTTGTGGATACGCAGTACATCCAGCTGCTTGAGAATAAGAGAAGCGGACTGAAATTTGTCCGTGTTGATGCTGACGTAGCGGAGGCGCTCAGATCCGGCGGCGAAAAGAGGGAAGCGAGCGATGCTCTCGCGGCGCTCTTTAAAGAGGCAAGCGGCAGCGATAAGCTGAAAATAAGCCTTGACGATCTTGTGGACGTCAGTGTTCCCGCAATACTCAACGTTTCCGAAGAGAGCCGCAGAATGGACGATATGATGAGGATGTACGCTACCATCAACGGCGGCGAGGAAAGACCTTCGTTTACGGAAGAAACGCTCTGCCTCAACCTCTCGAACAAACTTGCGGCAGCACTCGCGGATAAGACGGAGTATGATGATACCGATAAGCTGGTAGCGCGCCAGCTGTACGCGCTTGCCGCGCTTTCTCAGAGAAGACCGGACGCAAAGGCGCTTGAGGCATTCCTTGCCGACAGCTACGAGCTGCTTAACAAAATTACAGAAAAATAAACATAAAGCCAAAGGCTTTGGAGGATAATAATATGACTAAGACTTATCAGACGAACGGAGTATGCTCCCGTCAGATAGATATCGAGCTCGACGATAATAAGGTGATCACCGCCTGCCGCTTTACCGGCGGCTGCAACGGCAATACCCAGGGTGTTGCCGCTCTCGTCATCGGTATGACTGCTGAGGAAGCAATAAAGCGCATCTCCGGTATCCGCTGCGGTATGAGAAGCACCTCATGCCCCGATCAGCTTGCTCGCGCGCTTAGGGAGATGCTTGCTGAATAAATGTGAAAAACAATTCACGTGCCGATCAACATAAACTCATATATTTAAATAATTTTTCAACGGAGTGAACCATTGATATGGAGCAGAATAAGGCTCGCCAGAGCTTTGAAAAATGGCTTAATTACGCAGGCATCGATGCAGAAACAAAAGCACAGCTTGAGGCCATAAAAGATAACGAAACGGAGATAGTCAGCCGTTTTTACGGAAATCTGACCTTCGGTACCGCAGGTCTGCGCGGTGTTATGGCGGCAGGAACCGCAAGAATGAACGTATATACAGTTATGCAGGCAACGCAGGGACTTTGCCACCTTATAATCGGTGAAAACGCTGCGGAGCGCGGTGTTGCCATAGCGTATGACACAAGAAACAATTCCAAGCTTTATGCCGAGTGCTCGGCAAAAGTGCTTGCCGCAAACGGCATAAAGGCTTATCTTTTCGACGGCCCCCGTCCCACACCGGAGCTCAGCTTCGCTTTGCGCCACCTCGGATGCATTGCCGGTATCAACATTACCGCCAGCCATAATACCAAAGAGTATAACGGCTATAAGGCGTATTGGGAGGACGGCGCTCAGCTTCCCCCCGATCATGCGGATACCGTTTGCGCCGCCATTGAAAAGGTCGATATCTTTACGGGCGTAAAGACCTGCGAGCTTGATAAGGCTATTGCAGACGGAAGCGTAGTTATGATAGGCAGGGAAGTGGATGAAGCCTTCCTTGATAACGTGTTTGCTGTACGTCTCCATCCCGCAGGCTTTGAGAAGGCCGCAGAGGAGATGAGCATAGTTTACACTCCTCTCCACGGCGCAGGCTGGAAGCACGTGCCCGAAATGTTCGACCGTATGGGCTTCAAGCATATCGCTGTTGTTGAAAGCCAGGCAACGCCGGATGGGGAATTTCCCACGGTTAAAAAGCCTAATCCCGAGCTTGCAGACGTATTTGATCCCGGTATCGAGCTCGCGGAAAAGGTAGGCGCCGACCTTGTTATAGCTACAGACCCCGATTGCGACCGCGTCGGAGTTATGAGCCGCCGCAAGGACGGAAGCTTCGGCAGGATCTCCGGCAACGAGATGGGCGCGCTTCTGCTTGATTACATTCTTGCCGCAATGAAGGAGGGCGACGGTATTCCGGAGGAGCCGTATGCGGTAAAGACCATAGTAAGCACAGAAATGTGCAATCCGATATGCGAAGCGTACGGCGTTAAGCTCTATAACGTTCTCACCGGCTTCAAGTTTATCGGCGAGGTCATAAAAAAACACGAGCTCGTAGGCAGAGGAAACTATATATTCGGCTTTGAGGAGAGCTACGGCTACCTTAAAGGCACATATGCACGCGATAAGGACGCCGTTTGCGGTGCAATGCTCATTGCCGAGATGGCGGCATACTACCGCTTAAAGGGCATGACACTTTCCGATGCGCTCGATGCCCTCTTTGAAAAGTACGGCTACTATGCGGAATCAACCCAAAGCATCGATATCACGGGTCACGATGCCGCAGATAAGATGAAAAAGATCACCGCCGACCTGCGCGAGACCCCTCCTGCGGAGATCTGCGGCTCAAAGGTCGTAGGTATCGGCGATTACCGCGAGGGTGTCATCATCGACCTCATAACGGGCAGGGAAAAGCCCACGGGCCTGCCTTCGTCGGACGTGCTCCGTTATCAGCTTGAAAACGGCGACGTGGTTCTCGTCCGTCCCTCAGGCACCGAGCCTAAAGTTAAGGTGTATTTCCTCACCTCTGCAGACAGTAAAGCGGCGCTTAAAGAAAAGATGGCAGTGTGTGAGTATGAGGCGAAGCGCCTGACCCAAACCCTGCCTTGAAAATTCTTCCGCATACTTCGTTGCAGGCCACAAGGCGCAACCTCGCCGTACGTAAGTACGGCATCGCCTGCACCTTATGCCCGCGCCTCGTCTGCGAAAGAATTTTACCTTGAAGTAACGGTTCGTAGGCGGAGATACGGCAAGTACGGCATCGCCTGCACATGGCTCCCGTCTTGGCTCCCGTCTTGGCTCCCGTCTTGGCTCCCTCCCC
>JAZQJQ010000151.1:0-27183 GCA_045541735.1 Eubacteriales bacterium | reverse complement strand
CTTGTACACCGTCAGTGTCAACGGATTGCGAATTCGGTCCCTCTGAATTGATACGCAACGGCGAAAATGGTATTTTGGTACCCGTTGGTGACGTTGATGCGTTGGCAGCTGCCATTTGCAAAATGATTGAGGATAAGGAATTTGCAGAGCACTGTTCTAAAGAATCAAAGAGGATCTTGGAAGAGCAGAGCATAGAAAAAATATCGCAGAAGTATTTGGATTACATATGCAAGATCGTCGGTTCCGGCAAGGAAGATAAGGGGGAGATAAAGTGAATGCATCAGTTGCACTGAAAAAGAATAAGCTTTCCGTACTTATCCCTTGTGTAGCTGCCTTTATCGTTATGTTGTTTTTGCGCGATTTCGGCGGCAAAAGCATACCGTCCATTTTGTTTCTGGGTATCACTGTATTGGTGGCGCTCTTTGCTGACAAAACGGAGATAGTTGCATTTTGCTTTTGTTTCATTCCGATCTTGAATGCGTTCCAAAGTAAGTATGCACTGTTGATATGCATGGCGATATACATTGCGCGTTTTGTGAGGATCAAGAGCATACCGCTTTACACGATCCCGATAGCATTTTTAATGCTTTGGGAGATACTGCACGGATTTGTCAGTGAAATTTCGTACGTTGAGGTATTAAGACAGTTCGTGGAGCTGATCTTCTGCTGTTTTATTATGAGCCTTCCAAGAGAAGATATAGATTTTAAAAAGATAATACGCTTTATGTCTTTTGTGGCGGTGTGTGCGTACGGAATTCTTCTATTGAGCCATCTAAAGCAATACGATTATCAGACAGCGGTACTTTTTTCCGGTGTTTTCCGTCTTGGATACGCAGTAGATGAATCAAAGATGGCAATCGGTTTTAATCCAAACTACCTATCCTACATCTGTTTGTGCTGTATCGAGGGGTTGGTTGTACTGATGTACAAAAAGCAGAATAACTCTTTTGATCTGTTCTGTTTGGGAGCGCTCGGTGTATTCGGTTTTTTGACGATGTCAAGAAAGTTTATTCTGTGTGCCGCGGCTTTGTTGATACTGATATTTCTCAGTTATAAGAAAAAATTCAAATTCTTTCTTATGGTAACGGTAATTCTGCTCGCTGTTATTTTTGTTTTTCAGCTCGTATTCCCTACGGCTGCACAAGGCGTAATATCCAGATTTGCCGAAGAGGATCTCGGAGGAGGCCGTGACAGAATACTCGGCTTCTATAATGAAAAGCTTGGCGAGGATATGGGGCTGCTTTTCTTCGGATTGGGCTTGCAGGATCTTGAAAGTAAGGCTCGTGAGTTATACAACACGACAATTCCGCATAACGGTTTTCAGGAGCTCTTGGTAATTTGGGGCATCCCCGGGTTTATAGCATTTGCTGCGTTTTTGCTTATGCTTCTCGGACAAGCGAAAAAAAGAAACCCGCAGATCAAGTTGATCAACTACACGCCTTTTTTAATTATGATGCTTAACGTTATGGTATCTCAGATGGCATCGTCCAGTGTCGTCGTGTCATGTATAGCCATCGTTTATATTTGTCTTATTGTGGACCCGAATACAGAGACGGAGAGCTGTAACAGCTGATTTTTTGAGTACCCTATAATTCATTCTGTTGCGAGGGAGTATGGATACAAGCAGTTCAATTAAAAATTCATTCAAATGGTCAGCTATAAGTGAAGTTTTGGTCAAGATAATTTCTCCGATCCTGAATGCGGTTTTAGCGCACATACTTCTGCCAGAAGACTATGCACCGTTAGCCACCATAACGATGATAATTTCATTCTGCGAGGTTTTCGTAGAGTCCGGGTTCAGAAAGTATCTTATCCAACACGAGTTTGAGAGTGATGAAGAAGAGCATAATGCGTATTCTGTAGCATTTTGGACCACACTCGGAATCTCGATGGTCATATGGGGAATAATCGCCGCTTTTTGTAAGCCGCTGAGCGTATATTTCGGAAACGAAGAAATATGGCTTGCGATAGCTGTTTCCGGCGGTATTTTGCCGATGTATGCAATGGTAGGCATTTTTAATGCAACCATACAGAAGCAGTTAGGCTTTAAAAAGCTTTTCGTTGTCAGAACTGTAACGGCATTTATTCCTCTTTTGGTAACAATACCTCTGGCTTTGCTGGGCGCGGGATATTGGTCATTGGTGATCGGTCATATTGCAGGCGTTGCCTCCAATATGATAGGTATGAAGATACAAAGCAGATTTAAGGTCAAATGGTTCTATTCCGTGGCTTTGCTGCGAAAAATGTTTTCAGATACGTTTTGGACTTTGTCGGACGGAATCGTTATCTGGCTGACTGCCTGGATAGACTCGCTTATCATAACTCAGTTGATGTCAGATTATTATTTAGGATTGTACCGAAATTCGCTTGCAACTATCACCGGTCTGTTCACCATGGTCACCGCTGCGGTTACTCCTGTTCTTTTTGTGGGCTTATCTAAGCTCCAAAAAGAAAACGAGCGCTTTTCTGCGCTTTTTCTTCAAACACAGCAGGTGTTGGCTGTCTTTCTGATACCGATGGGGGTAGGAGTATATCTGTATCAGGATCTTGCGGTTCAGGTCTTGTTTGGCGATAAGTGGGCAGAAGCTGCTCCTATAGTTGGCATCACTGCCATCACCCTTGCATTACGCACGGTCTTTGTCAGTATTTGCAGTGATGCTTACAGGGCAAAAGGCGCATTTCGGATCCCGCTGTTCCTTCAGCTGGTCGATCTGGGGATGCTTGTTCCTATATGTCTGATTTCCGCACGTTACGGTTTTTGGCACCTTGTTTATGCTCGCGCTTTATCGCGCCTTATTTTGATCATTCCCGAAATTCTGATAATGAAAAAGTACTTACAGATCAATACAAGGGATCAGCTTAAAAGACTGTTGCCGGTGTTTACTGCAACTGCGGTAATGACGCTGACTGCTTTGGCGCTGATGCGCATCGGATCCGCCTTTTGGTTCCAATTTTGCTCAATTGCCGTTTGTATCGTCGTTTATTTTGCGGTGTTGCTTGTAAGCTCCGCTGAAATCAAACGTACGGTAATGCAAAATCGATATGTAAGGTTATTGATTAACAAGATAAAGCGTTAAGGTGTAACGGTAAACTGTAACGGTAAACTGTCAAGTTAGTGGGGGATGATAAAATGCAAACGCAAATTAAGAATACTGTCGATAATCAAAGATCGGGCGATGCTTTTGTCAGACAGACGGAACTGGATAATTGTGTTTTTGTGAAAACAGTATTAATGTTGATAGTAGTCATATATCACGGCATCATATACTGGACCGGGACGTGGTTTCCCGTTGAGCCGGCGTTTTCCTCCGAGATACTTTCTTTGTTATCAAAGTGGTTAAATACATTCCACATATATGGATTTGCTTTGGTTTCGGGTTACTTGTTCTTCTACTTAAAATGCGAATGCGGAAAATACGGACGGTTTCTGCCGTTTGCTGTGAATAAAGCTAAACGCTTGCTGATACCGTATATTTTTGTTGCATCGGTTTGGGTCGCTCCGTTTGCGGTATATTTCTTCCGGTACGGTGCAGTGCAGTTGATCAGACGATATGTGCTGGGGATCTTTCCTAACCAGCTATGGTTTTTACTTATGCTGTTCGGCGTGTTTATGATCTTTTATCCGCTTTCAAGCTTCTTTGAAAAACGGAATTTGTGCGGAGCTGCCGCGGTACTTTGCATATACGGTATTGGTGTTATCGGAAAAATGAAGATTCCTAACGTGTATCAGATCTTCGAAGCGTGTGCTTACATTCCGCTTTTTTGGATCGGATTTAAGATACGTCAATACGGAAGTGCTTTTTTGAGAAAGGTTCCTATAGTAGTTTGGCTGTTGACCGACGTTGCTTTATTTGCTTTATCCGAGTTTGTTTCCGATTATGACGGTATCTTCTTTTCGTTATTTAAGCTTGGTATTGCGTTTGTTTTGCATATCGTCGGAGCGTTGATGGCGTTTGTTATTCTGCAGAAGCTGGCAGCCAAGGTTAATTGGAAAGACAGCAGGGTGTTTTCTATCTTCAGTAAGAATTCAATGCCCGTATATTTGTTTCATCAGCAAATAATATATTTATCGGTTTATTTTTTGAATGGGAAATTGAATCCCTATCTGCACGCAACCGTTAATGTTATCGTTGCTTTGTTGATCTCTCTTTCAATATCTCTCATAATGATGAAATTCAAATGGACGAGATTGCTGATAGGAGAAAAATAAGTTTTACATCGGAGTATATTATGCTTGTATCTAATGTAATTTTAAAAGGCGCTCGCATTCTTGTTACCGGCGCGGCGGGTTTTGTCGGTTCCAATCTTGTTATGGAGCTTATGCGCACTGTCCCGGAAGTGAAAATCGTTGGACTTGATAATATGAACGATTATTACGACGTTTCCATTAAGGAATACCGCCTTGATGAGATCAACAAGCTTGCCGCGGAGCACACGGACTGTGCTTGGGAGTTTGTTCGTGGCAATCTTGCTGACCGTGCGCTTATCGACGGTTTGTTTGAAAAATATCATTTTTCCGTTGTAGTCAACCTTGCGGCGCAGGCGGGCGTGCGTTATTCCATAACGAATCCTGATGTGTATATTGAATCTAACATCATTGGGTTTTACAATATTCTTGAGGCTTGCCGTGCTTCTATGAATACCGATCATCCCGTGGAGCATTTGGTTTACGCATCATCTTCGTCGGTATACGGAACAAATAAAAAAATACCGTATTCAACCGACGACAAGGTCGATAATCCCGTTTCGCTTTATGCGGCTACAAAAAAGAGCAATGAGCTGATGGCTCACGCCTATTCAAAGCTCTATAATATACCTTCAACGGGTCTGCGCTTCTTTACTGTGTACGGACCTGCCGGACGTCCCGATATGGCTTATTTCGGTTTTACCAACAAGCTCATAAAGGGGCAGACCATAGAGATATTCAATTACGGAAATTGCAAGCGCGATTTCACATATGTTGATGATATAGTTGAGGGTGTAAAGCGCATAATGCAATGCGCGCCGAAAAAGATGAATGGCGAGGACGGGCTTCCTCTGCCGCCTTATGCAGTCTATAACATCGGCAACAACAGTCCCGAAAATCTCCTTGACTTTGTTACAATTCTTCAGGAAGAGCTTGTCCGCGCGGGCGTTCTTCCCGAGGATTACGATTTTGAGACGCACAAAAAGCTTGTCCCGATGCAGCCGGGGGATGTGCCGATAACGTATGCCGACACCTCCGCGCTCGAAAGAGATTTCGGTTTCAAGCCATCGACCTCCCTGCGAGAAGGACTCAGGCGATTTGCGGAATGGTACAAAACATTTTATAATATTTGAGAAGAGGATCAAGATGAAAATAGCAGTTGCAGGAACCGGTTACGTTGGACTTTCTATTGCTGTACTTCTTGCACAGCATCACGAGGTAAAGGCGGTTGACATTATTCCCGAAAAGGTTGAGCTTATCAACAACAAAAGGTCTCCTATTCAGGATGAATATATAGAAAAGTATCTTGCCGAAAAGGAGCTTGATCTTGTTGCCACTCTCGACGGCGAGAGCGCGTATAAGGATGCAGATTTCGTTGTTATTGCTGCGCCCACAAACTATGATACACAGAAAAACTTTTTCGATACCTCTGCGGTAGAGTCTGTTATCGAGCTTGTAAAAAAGGTGAATCCCGATGCGATAATGGTAATTAAATCTACGATTCCCGTAGGTTTTACCGCTTCTGTCAGAGCAAAGTACGGTTGCGGTAATATCATCTTCAGTCCCGAGTTTTTGCGCGAATCCAAGGCGCTTTACGATAATCTTTATCCCAGCAGAATTATCGTGGGTACCGATATGGATGACGAGTGCCTTGTGAAGGCGGCAAATGAGTTTGCGGGACTTTTGCAGGAGGGCGCCCTGAAGGAAGATATCGAGACCCTTATTATGGGCTTTACCGAAGCCGAGGCTGTTAAACTTTTTGCAAACACTTATCTTGCGCTTCGCGTTTCTTACTTTAACGAGCTTGATACTTATGCGGAGATGAAGGGACTTGACACTCAGCAGATAATCAAAGGCGTGTGCCTTGACCCGAGAATCGGTTCACATTACAATAACCCTTCCTTTGGTTACGGCGGGTACTGCCTCCCTAAGGATACAAAGCAGCTGCTTGCTAATTATGCCGACGTTCCTCAGAATATGATGAGCGCTATAGTCGAATCCAACAGGACCCGCAAGGAATTTATCGCCGACCGCGTGCTTCGTATGGCAGGTTATTACGGATATGACGAGGATATGGATTACGATAAGCACAAAGAAAACCCTCCCGTTATAGGTGTTTACCGGCTTACGATGAAGGCAGGGTCCGATAATTTCCGTCAGTCCTCTATTCAGGGAGTTATGAAGCGCATTAAGGCTAAGGGCGCAACGGTCGTGGTCTATGAACCCACCCTTCCCGATGGAGATACTTTCTTTGGCAGCAAGGTAGTAAACGATCTTGAAAGTTTCAAAAACATGTGCGATGCCATCATTGCAAACAGATATGATGCTTGCCTTGACGACGTTGCGGACAAGGTGTACACAAGGGATATATTCAGGAGGGATTAACAAATGCGTGCTGTCAAGGCAATGATCAAAAAATTAATTTTTCCAAACACACATTCAAGCGAGGCATATAAGGCATACCTCAGAAGCCGCGGTGTTGAGATAGGTGAACATACCGAGATATATTCTCCCAATCACACGCAGATCGACACTAACAGAAAACACATCTTACATATAGGAGATTATTGTAAAATCACTTACGGGGTTACTATTCTCACGCACGATTACAGTCGCGGCATCGCAGCAAGAGTGTACGGCGAATACGTTGGAGGAGCGCTGCCCGTATATATAGGAGACAATGTTTTTATCGGACAGCATGCAATAATTCTTATGGGAACAACGATAGGAGATAATTGCATCGTCGGAGCCGGCGCTGTGGTTAAAGGAACTTTTCCCGATAATGTTGTTATTGCAGGAAATCCTGCAAAAATAGTGTGCACGCTGGAAGAGTATTATCTGAGAGCAAAGCGCAGAGTTGTTGAGGATGCCAAGCGTTGTGCTGTTGCGATGTACAAAGGCTTGGGCAGAAGACCTACAGTTGAGGAGATGACGGATTCTTACATCGAATTGTATATGCCTCATACACAACAAACCATAGATGCTTACCCTAAGATGTTTGAGCGCTCTGCAGACGATAAGGAAAGAATAGTATCTGATTTTCTGAAATCAAAGCCGCAATTTGAAAGCTTTGAAGCGTTTTTGGACTATTGCGGAATCTAAAAGGTTGAGATCTGAAATGCTTAACACGTCGGAAATATTTTTCGCCCTTCTTCGCTCTGCCGTATGCGGATACATGCTGATGGAGGAGGAGAGGGAAGCGGTGCGCGGTGCGGATAGAGAAAAGCTCCGCAGTCTTGCCAATGCGCACGATCTTTCACATTTGCTTGCGTATGCACTGGATAAAAACGGTCTTGCGGAGGCTGAAGCAAAAAACGATATATTTATGGCGGCATTTCGTTGCGAGCAGTTAGGTTACGAGCTGGAATCCATCAGCGGAGTGCTGGATGCACTCAAGATACGTCACATTCCTCTCAAGGGTTCGGTTTTGAGAAAGCATTATCCCGAGCCGTGGATGCGAAACAGCGGAGATATCGACGTGCTGGTAAACGAGAGCGAGCTTGATGCCGCGATCAAAGCTATCGTCGAACGGCTAGGTTACAAGGAAGGCGGCCGTTGGACTCACGACGTTTCTCTGTACAGCCCGTCGGGAGTGCACGTTGAACTTCATTTTAACCTTGTTGAAGACAGCTATGCGCAGGAATCGGCCGAGGTGCTTTCCTCTGTGTGGGAAGCTTCCGCACCGGTTTCGGAAGGCAGCATGCGGTATGAAATGCCGGATGAAATGTTTTTCCTATATCATATTGCCCATATGGCAAAGCATTTTGAGCACGGCGGATGCGGTATAAGACCTTTTCTTGACATCTGGGTGCTTGAAAACCGTATGGCGCACAATAAGGCTAAGCGCGACGCGCTTCTTGATCGCGGAGGACTCTTGCGGTTTGCGGAATCTTGCCGTAAGCTGACAAACTGTTGGTTTGACGGAGCGGAGACAAACGGGATCACCTCGCAGATGGCTGAGTTTATACTTCGCGGAGGCGTTTACGGCTCACTTGAAAACAGCTTTGCGGCGAAAAAAAGCGCAAAGGGCGGGCGCGTAGGCTACATACTGTCGCGTGCTTTTCCCTCACTTTCGGATATGCAGCCGAGATTTCCTGCCCTGAAAAAATATCCGGTGCTTTTGCCGGTGTTTTGGGTCTACCGAGTATTGTTAATGATAAAGCGCGGAAGCGCCGGTAAGACCGCAAAAGAGCTGAAGCTCGCCGCCTCGGTATCATCCGAAAAGGCAAAAAGCGCAGCCGAGTTTATGAAAATGATAGGTCTTTAATATCCGGAGACTGATATGAACACTAATATAGTAAAAAACGGAGATTCGTTTGTTGTTGAGATAAACGGAGTTGCGGTTGCAGACGTTATCGGCTCTGCCGGTGCGGAGGATAGCTTTGCCAGGCTTTCCGATACTGCGTTTTTCTGGACACGCAAGGTAAATGAGCCTGCCGTTAATATGCGTATGGAGCTTGTTACCCGTGAGACACCCACGTTTACGATGGTTCCGTCCGTTAGCTATAACGGCAACGGCTGGGGTACTACGCCCGAATACGTTGGCGACCGCGCCGAGGACGGTACTCCTTGGTCCTTTGCTTGGCATAGGGTGACTATTCCATCCTGTACCTTTTCCGCAACGCCTGCGGGCTCTGTTGCGCTGATGGCGGAGGCGGGAGAGGACACCGCCTGCTCCCTTTACCGTGAGGGAGACACGGAAAAACACGTTATTATATACCCGGAAGAGGAAAAACCTAAGACCCTTCAGCGCCACTTCTGGGGCGATGCATATCAGGGCGAGGGCAGACCCCGTACGGAGTTTACCGCAATAATCCTTGCATATCCCTATGAGGATAAGCCTATCCGTTACGACGGATTGCTTGATTTTGCTTGGCGCTACTACGGACACGCGCTTGATGTTCCTCATCAGCCTGAGCGCATCTATGAGCTCGGTCTTACGTATACCCGTTATCTTTATCAGAAAATGCAGGACGGTTTTTGCGGATTTGTAAGCGGCGCGCAGTGGTTCCGCGGAAACTGGACGTATCAGAAAAACAACGGCCGTTTCGGTCTCAGCTGGGTAGGTCAGTCAGCTTCTATGGCGAATGCAATGATATATCACTATCTGCAAACGGGCGATAAGGAAGCCCTTGATATGGGTATAAGTGCTCACGATGCTTGGCTGAAGTATGCTAAGCGTGATTGCGGACTTCTTGATGCAACGATAGATTACGGCGATTGGCGCAAAAAGATCTATCCGCCCGATTACGAGCCGGACCCCTGGCAGCTCGGCGAGGCGCAGTATGAGGATCATAAGGGTTACGGCAGAGCCAAGTTCCGCCGCGATGAAAACGGTGTTATCCAGATGCAGATAGATGCCTGCAACAGCGGCGGCGGTGCAGAGAATTATTTTGAAGCATACGACCTTGCAAAGAAGGCGGGTGTCGACAGACCGGAGTATCTTGAAGCTGCGTATGGTATACTTGATTTTGCTCTCACTCAGCAAAGCGAAGAAGGAAGATATGCGAAGAACTGGAGAGCGGACGGAACCGTTATCTCCGCAAACGGCACCATCGGCTGTTTCCTTGTCCTTCCCATGCTTCAGGCGTATCAACGATCGGGCGATAAAAAATATTACGATTCCGCGGTCCGCGCGTTTGATTACTATTACGGTTCTCTGGAGCGCGACGGCTTTACCACCGCAGGTGCGCTGGATACGTATTGCATCGATAAGGAGTCCGCAAGTCCCCTGCTACGCGATTCGCTTGCGCTGTATGATATGACGGGGGATGAGAAATACGTCACCGCTTCCGAAAATATTGCACATTATCTATGCACTTGGCTTATGCATTACACTATCGAATATCCCAAAGAATCCGTTCTCGGAAAAATGGGTTATGATACCTTCGGCTCCACTTCGGTCAGCACTGCCCATCAAGCGCTTGACCAGTATGCGTTGCGCGACGTTATCTCGTTCTTGCACCTTGCCGAGATTACCGGTAAAAAACAGTGGCATGAAAAAGCACTCGTATTTTATGCAAATGCCTGCCAGTGCATTTCCGACGGTACGATGTACGTTAACGGCAGAGTTCGCCCCGCAGGTTCGCAGGACGAGGCGATATTCCATACCCGTTGGGGCCGCCACGGAGTACCGCCCTTTATGCCCTCCCAGTGGCTTCCCGCTTGGCCTACCGCATTCCGTATGGAGATACTCCGTTGGTATGAGGGAAAATGGGACATCTTCCGCCGCGGCATCGACGGCATAGATGGCGCTATAGAGCATATCAAATAATTACACCGCAGTTTCCGCATAGATCACGGGAACTGCGGTTTTTTTGCTTTCTTGACATCAACGAACAGTTGATTGATTCGGTAAACTGAGTTTGATATAATAGCTGTGTATCAAAAAACGGAGGTGAAAATATGCGCGAAAAGCTTCAATCGGCGGCATTTGCCTTTAAGACCGCGTGGAAAATAAACAAAAAGGTGTTTCTTATGTGGCTTACTGCAAGCGTTGTGCTTTCTGTGCTGCCGGCGGTCGTGCTCGTTCTTAACCGAAACGTAATATCCGTGCTTTCCGCATTTCTTGCAACGGGGCAGGGCGAATTTTCCGATATTGCGGGCAGTATTTTGCTTCTCGGATTGTTTATCGCCGTAAACGGGCTTTCGGCGCGTGTTAATCAGGATCTCGTATATATGATGATGTACGATACCTATTACTACGGTATGGGCGTGGAATTTATGAATAAGCGCCAGAAGGTCAGCCGCGAATATCTGCTTGATAAAGCTGTGCGTGACGAGATGCAGTCCACCTCTATGAAGTATTCTACACTCAATTCTTTTATGACGGGTCTTGTAGCGCTTGCGGGACAGATAATTTCATCTGTGTCTCTGCTTATCGTGTCGGCTTCAGTTTCCTTCGTTATTTTCGCGATCGCCGCTGCATATATGATATTTATCGTTATATACAATATGCGTTGCTCGGATAAAATGCATGAAAAATACGAGATATACGATAGGGCGCGCACACGGGCAAATTACTATCAAACGATGCCAAAAAATCCGGGACTTGCCAAAGAGGTACGCATTTACGAATCCCGTGACGATATCATAAAGCAGTGGCGCGAGTCTTATGCCTATATTGAAGAAAGCGATATGAAACGCACAAAGCAAAAGGCGCGTCAGCCGCTGTTTTCCGGACTTGTTTTCTATTTGTGTATGGCGGCTATACTGTGCTATGCCATATTTGCAGTTGCGGATAAGAAAATGACCGCAGACGTGTTTTTGATGGTATATTCGCTCTCGGGCAGTCTTTCCGGTGCGATCTCGGGAATGTCGAAAAGCATAGGCGATCTTTCATGGGCGCTGTTTGAACTTTCACGTCAGCGACGTCTGCTGTTCTCCGCTCCGGAGCGGGTCGATAACCCCGACCCGCGCGAGCTTGATGCGGACTGTGATACGGTATACGAATTCAAAAACGTAACTTTCGGCTACGACCCCGAAAAACCGGTATTGAAAGATGTCAGTTTCAAGATTAAAAAGGGCGAGAACGTCGCTCTTGTCGGTTATAACGGAAGCGGAAAGACAACGCTTACAAATCTGATGCTTGACAGCTACCGCCCCCAGCAGGGCGAGGTGCTTTTTTACGGGCATCCCATAAGCGAATACCGCTACGACGACGTTAAAAAGCAGATAGGCGTTTTCTTTCAGCAGTGCTTTATTTTCCATTCCAGCATGCGTGATAACGTTGGATACGGCTGTGTTGAGGAAATACATAATGAAGAGAGGATAAGAGAAGCGATCCGCGCCGGAGGTGCAGAAAAGGTTGTAAGCCGTCTGCACAGCGGAATAGATACTTGGCTTCACCGACATATACGTCCTGACGGAGTTGCGCTTTCCGGGGGCGAAGCTCAGCGCGTTTGCATTTCGCGTACACATATGAGCGGCTCGCCCGTGATGATCTTCGATGAGCCGGCGGCTGCCCTTGACCCGATAGCGGAGATGGAGCAGTTCGAGGAGATCAAAAAGAAGATAGCGGGAAGAACTTCCGTGCTTATATCCCACCGTGTAGGATTTGCCCGGCTTGCAGACAGGATACTGGTTATGGACGGCGGCAGAGTGGTGGAGGACGGAACGCACAACGAGCTGATGGCAAAGAACGGCGTTTACGCAAAATTCTTCACCGAGCAGGCAAAATGGTACGAGGGGGAGGGAACAGATAATGAAAAAGAATAAAACTCCCAAGCTTACCTTTTCGCACGACTTGCACGTGATAAGCGAAGAAAAACCAAAGCTCTCGTTTTCAGAGACGATTCAGGTCATACGCAAGGCACTTGCCGTCAGCCTGAAAACCAAAACACCGCTTTCATTTACCGTTGCGCTTTTCGGCTTCGTATTTGCCTTTGTGCCCGCGGTCGTATCCTACGTGTTGAAGCTGTTTACAGACGAAATACAGACAATGGCAACGGGCGGTGCATACGAAATGCGCTACGTGCTGATGCTGTTTGGCGCGCTGATTCTTTTGCACGTTGTTCAGGTCTGCTTTACCTTCGTTTCCGATTACAGCCGCGGTTGCGACAGCATCCGTACGCAAAAATATTTGAGCGAGCATATTGTGGACGTTACCTGCGATATAAAGTACGAGTATATTGAAAACCAGAGCGAGTTTGCGCAAAAGGTGCATTTTGCGACCACTTACGCGGGTAACAGAGTTGCAGGAAGCATTCAAAGTATTATCGGCTGGCTTCAGCTGCTCGTTACTTTTGTAAGCGTTCTTGTGCTGTTGTGGGGCGTTTCTCCATGGCTTGCCGTTATGCTGTTCGTAACTTCCATACCGGCTGCTGTGCTTTCGTACATTCAAAGAGACGAAACGTACGTTCAAAACGTAAAGTATATGATGGAGGGTGCGCTCGTCATCCATTATATGCAGATACTAACAAGGCACAATCCCTTTAACGATATTTGCCATTTCCGCATTTTTGACTATCTGAAGGGCAAATTCCGCGAGCTGTGCGATGATTATACCGGCAAGAAAAACGCAGTGACCCGTAAGCACGTGCTTATCAACAGCATAGCGGATCTTATACGGAATCTGGTATACGTTGCGGTCTTGCTTTTGACCGCCGCGCAGATATACGAGGATCCTGCGCTCGGTCTTGGAACCTTTACGCTTACGATGTCGCTTGCAAAGCAATTTCAAAATGCAACGTCAAATCTGCTTATCCGAGGTGGATTGTTTCTTTCCGACGTTCCGTATATGCAGGATTTCTTTTCAATCGACCGATTTGAAAAGGAGAATACCGATAAAAATGCAGAACCGCGTGAAAAGGGAAGTGTTGAGTTTGAAAATGTGGATTTCACATACCCTGCAACCGAACGGCAGATTCTGAAAAACATCAACGTCAGCATCCGCGACGGCGAGCGTATTGCGATTGTAGGCGAAAACGGAAGCGGAAAATCCACCTTTATCAGTCTTTTGTGCGGTATGTATTCGCCCGATAACGGCAAGGTGAAAATAGGCGGATCTGATATTGAGGAAAATGTGACCGCCGCAAGAAGGACCATATCTGCGGTTTTTCAAAACTTCGGTAGGTATGATGCAACGCTTCGACATAATATAACTGTATCCGATCCTATGCGCAGTGAAAAGGATGAGGATGCGGTATTATGGGAGCTTTGCGAGCTTACGGGCTTTGCCGAGTGCGTAAGAGCGCAAGCAAACGGCTTTGACGAGGAGATAGGTAATTTTGCGCAAAAAGGAAACGATCTTTCAGGCGGTCAGTGGCAGAAGCTTGCGCTTGCGCGGGCGCTGTGGCGAAACAAGGCGCGTATAATGGTTCTCGATGAGCCAACAGCTGCGCTTGACCCGATAGCGGAAGCGGAGATATACCGTAATTTTGCCGAAATAACGGGCGGAAGAACTACCGTTATGGTCTCGCACCGACTTGGCATAACAAGCATTGTTGACCGCATACTTGTGTTCCGCGACGGTGAGATAATCGAGGACGGAAGCCACGCGGAGCTGATGAAGAATAACGGCTATTATGCCGAAATGTACCGTGCTCAGGCAAAATGGTACGTAAAAACGAATGACAACTAAGAATGTTGCATAAGAAAAGAAAAAAGGCTCCCTTGTGTAAAGGGAGCCGGAGCCGAAGGCGGCAGAGGGATTGTTTTATACCGATTATACGCTTTTACAACCCTTCCGTCTCGCTTTGCGATCCACCTCCCCTTGCACAGGGGAGGCTTTTTGTTGCAAGTTAATTTCGAGCAAAGAAAGTATACGCAAATCCGATTACCGAAAATGTTGATTTGTTACCGAATATGTGTTATAATGATACTGTCAAGCTTGATACAACAAATATCACTTATTCGGAGGAACAAATTATGTTTATGGAAGAACGTCTCATAGAGATAGAAAAAATAATCAAGGAAAAAGGCAAGATCAACACCTCGGAGATACAGCGGAAATTTGCGGTGTCATTCGAAACAGCGCGCAGGGATCTGCGCATCCTTGAAGAGCGTGGTGTCTGCAAGCGGACTCACGGCGGAGGAATAGCCGCGCTTCAGGTGGGATTCCGTCCGCCCGTAGACCGCGACTTTGCAGAAATGAAAGTCTTTGACAATTACCGCGAGATAGCGAGATATGCGGCAACTCTCATAGAAAAAGACGATACGGTATATCTGACGGGTGGGTCGCTTGGGTATATAATGCTTACTTACCTGCCTAAGGATATTCATTATACACTTGTAATCAACTCGGTCGATATCGCAAAGGCGCTTCGTGCATTTGATAACGTTGACGTATATCTTGTCGGCGGAAAGATGCGCCAAAGCGGATCGGTGGTCGACAGTCTTGCGCGTGAGTTTATAAGCCGTTTGCATTTTGATAAATGCTTTATTACCGGGGCGGGACTTACTGCGGATTTCGGTCTCTCGAATGGCACGGACGAGACCGCATCCTTCCAGCGTACAGTTATCGGAAACAGCCGTAAAAGATATTTACTCATACCCTCGTCAAAAATAGGGGCAGATGCGTTTATCCGCGTTTGCGGTATTAGTGAATTCAATGAAGTGATCACCGATTGGGAGTGTGCAGATGAGGCTGTAAGCGCGCTTGCTGAGAGCGGTATCGAGGTGAAGGTAGTTGAAAAATGCGGTGAATAGAGAGCTTCGACTTCGCAATGCGATACTTGATAGGTACGTAAGCCTGAGGCAGTTTGCCGAAGCAGCAGAAGTGCCGTACAGCACGGTAATGACCGTTCTTTCCCGCGGGATCGGCGGAGCATCATTTGACACTGTGCTGAAGATCTGCAGAACGCTTGAGATAGACCCCAGAGAAATATGAATCACGGCTATGCGTTCCGAAATGAACGGAACGCATAGCCGATTTATATTGACCTCCGAAGATATATGTGATAAAATTGTAAAAAAGTTTAGACGGTGAATCATGTATACAAAAGCGGATATATTGAAACAGCTTACTGATATGAAGGCGCCGAGAAGGAGTGTTGTGCATATACATTCCTCTCTGCGTGCCGTGGGTGAGGTCGAAGGCAGGGGTGAGGGACTCCTTGAGGCGCTTATCGAGTATTTTACCGCAGATGGCGGTACGCTCACTTTCCCCTCACATACTTGGGTGAACCTTATCGAAAATAAGCATCCCACACTTGACGTAATAAACAGCAAAAGCTGTGTCGGAACGCTCTCCAATCTTGCTCTCTCGCATCCCGATTCGCGAAGAACCCTTCACCCCACACATTCAATGGCGGTGTTTGGAAACGATCTTATTGCCGATGAGTTTATTGCCTGCGATAATGATGTGCATACTTCAACAGACCCCAACGGATGTTACGGCAAGATATACGATTCCTTCGGATATATCTTGCTTATCGGTGTAGGGCACGACAGAAATACTTTTCTCCATTGTGCTGAGGAGATGCTGGCTCTTCCGAACCGAATAAGTACAGATCCTGCCGACGTTACCGTAAAGCACTCTGACGGACGCATAGAAAAGCGAAAGCTGTGCTACCATATAAATGACGTTCATCACCGCTATCCGCGCTACGAAAAGCCGTTCCGATATCACGGCTGCATAGTAGACGGCTTTGTGGGTGATGCGCCTGCTATGCTTTGCGATACCGTGAGGATGAAGCAGGTACTTGAAATGATCTATGCCCGCGCGGAGGGCGTTGACGTACTGCGCGAGACCGACGGCGATATAGATGAAAAGCTGTACAAAGGCTGGCAGCAGACAAAATAAATTTAAAATTGTATTCCATTTTCGTTTTTAATCTGTTACAATGTATAAGATAAAAACTTCAGAAAGGACAAAACCAATGCTTGAAAAAAGACTTCTTGAAGAGATTCTCGGTATAGCCGTATCTACCGGTGCGGATTTTGCCGAGGTATACTGCGAGCTTACACGCAACGGCAGTATTCGTTTGCTTGACCGTCAGATAGATGCGATAGGCGATAGGACCGTTTCCGGTGTGGGTATCCGTGCTTTTCTCGGCACAAGAACCGTTTACGGCTCTACATCCGATATCTCCCGCGAGGGACTTATCAAATGCGCACGTGCGGTCGCAGCCGCAATGGGCGATAAGAATATGCCCCAAAACGTACGCCTTACCGAGCGTATCTTCCCCAACATACACCCCGTACGCATCTGCCCTGCCGATGCGGATATGAAAATGAAGACAGATCTTCTCAAGGAAGCGTGTGAGGCGGCGCGTGCGCACGACGAGCGTATTGCGCAGGCTGTCGGCAATCTTCTTACAGTTGATCATACCATTCAGATAGCAAATACCGAGGGTCTTCTTGCCACCGACCGCCATATCCGCACGAGAATGGCTGTTCAGGCTACCGCCGCCGCAAACGGCGAGATGCAGTCCGGTTCCTGCTCACCCGGACGTGGAATGGGTCTTGAGGTATTCGAGCTCTTTAACCCCAAGGAGATAGGTATTACCGCCGCAAAGCAGGCTATAACCAATCTCGTTGCTGATTACTGCCCTGCAGGACAGATGCCCGTAGCTATCGAAAACGGTTTCGGCGGTGTTATCTTTCACGAGGCTTGCGGCCACTCCCTTGAGGCTACCTCCGTCGGCACAGGCACCTCGCAGATGTGCGGCAAGCTCGGTCAGCAGATCGCAAATCCCAAAGTCACCGCAATTGACGACGGCACCATCGCAGGTGCTTGGGGTTCCGTTAATATCGACGACGAGGGTCATCCCACTCAGCGCAACGTGCTTATCGAAAACGGTATACTCAAAAACTATATGATAGACCGTCTCGGCAGCCGCCGTATGGGTATGCCCATGACGGGTAACGGCAGAAGAGAGAGCTATGCTTACGAGCCTACCTCCCGTATGACCAACACCTTTATCGACAACGGCCCCGATAAGAACGAGGATATCATCGCTTCCATTGAATACGGTCTGTACGCAAAGTCTATGGGCGGCGGCTCTGTAAATCCCCTTACGGGCGCATTTAACTTCGCGGTAAGCGAAGGCTATATCATCCGTAAAGGTAAGATCTGCGAGCCTGTTCGCGGTGCGTCCCTTATCGGCACGGGCGCGGAGATACTGATGAACATTGATATGGTAGGTCAGAATCTTGCAACCGGCCAGGGAATGTGCGGAAGCTCCAGCGGTTCCGTTCCCACCGACGTTGGCCAGCCGCTTATCCGCGTGTCAAATATCACCGTAGGAGGTAAATAAGATGAACTTTGAACTGCTTAAAAAGGCAATTGCCGAAAGTGCCGCAGAGCTTGGTATTACCGAGTACGAGATATATTACGAGTCTGAGGCAAGTGTTTCTGCGGAGACCCTCAAGGACGAGATAAGCTCCCTTTCCTCCAACGTAAGCGGATCTCTTGATTTCAGATGCGTTGTTGACGGCAAGATGGGCTTTGCTTCCACCGAGCTTATGGAGGTGGAGGAGATGCGCAAACTGCCTGCACGTGCGGCAGAAAACGCAAAGTATACGGATAAGCCCGATACCGTAGGTATTTTCAAGGGATCCGAAAATTACGGCACTCCCAACGCTCCCGCATATAAGCCTATGACCCCCGAGGAGATAAGAAAGACAGCGCTCGACATTCAGAGCGAGACATACAAGGTAAGCGGCAAGGTGACAGACGGCACACAGTCCGCAGTTTCAACCGGAGAGATGACCGTGCGTATGGTCAACTCACACGGTCTTGACCTGCAGGCTTCCGCAGGTATCAACTTTGCTTACGCTGTAGCCGTTGTCAACGATAACGGCGAATTTCAGGATAGCTTTGCAATGACAGAGCTCGGCAAAAAAAGCTTTACCGAGCTTTCCAAAGAGGCTGTAACCACGGCGCTTGAAAAGGTCGGCTCAGGTAGTGTTGATACGGGCAAATATAATATCATAATAGATGCAAAGCAGATGCGCACCATTCTCGCGGTATTCTCCGATGCATTTTCCGCAAAGACCGCTCAGGCGGGTATGTCTCTGCTTGCGGGCAAGGAGGGCGAAAAGATCGCCGCTGATATCGTAAATATCACCGATGACCCGATGCGTGCGGGTATTCCCGTGCAGATCCCCTTTGACGGCGAGGGCGTTGCTGCTTACCGCAAAGATGTGGTAAAGGGCGGCGTACTGCAGACCTTGCTTCACAACCGCTCAACCGCTATGAAGGCAGGATGCGAGTCCACGGGCAACTCATCCAAGGGCGGCAACGGTGTTCGCCCCTATGCCTTCTGCATCGAGGCAGGGGATAAAACAGAAGAAGAGCTGTTTAGTATGGCACAAAACGGTATCTACGTTACCGAGGTAAAGGGACTTCACGCAGGCGCTAACCCTGTAACGGGTGATTTCTCCATTGAAAGCGCGGGCTTTCTTATCGAGAACGGCAAACGCACTAAGCCCGTAAAGAGCTTTACCATCGCAGGCAACTTCTTTAGCCTCATCAAGGATATCAAGGCACTTTCCAATGAGGTGGACTTCAGCCTTTCCGGCGGATATACCACATTCGGTTCTCCGGCAGTTCTTATTGAAAATATGAGCGTTGCCGGTAAGTAAAGCAATAGATCAAGCTCCTTTCCGTTACGGTAAGGAGCTTGATTTGAATAGGCAGAATCAGAAGTTATAATTATTGAGAGGTAAAATGATGAAATACGCACAGATCGCTTTGGTTATATTGATACTTTGCGTGTCCCTCGTTATTTGCGGTTGTACAAATAATGCAGGCATACAGAATCCTAATGTAACTTCCGCCGCCGACGAAACGAGCGAAAAGAGTGAAATGAATACGGAACCCGTTATTACCAACGAAACATTGAATTACGGATATGGTGCTACCGTAGAAATGGAGCTTGTAAACGGAAAGTATACCGCCGGAACGCTATATCAGGACGGGAAAGAGGCGGGCAAGCTGACTGTGGAGTACGCAACCGGGGACGATAATACGGAGTACGTTTATAAGGTCAATTTCGTGTATGCGGAAGGAACCGGCACCATCCTTCTCAACGAAAAGCAGGACGTTATATCAAAAATAGCGTATGACGCGGACGGTAACGAGATATCGAACGAGACCTGCAAGTATACGTACGATTCAAACGGTAATAAAATCAAGGCTCTCGTTTATAATGAGGGACAGCTTCAAGAAGAACAGGAGTACGCTCTCGGTACTGACGGCACTTGTTATTTGAAAAGGGATGTCTGGTATAGTTTCGAAGATAATTACGCTGTTTATGAGTACAACGAGTACGGTGATGAGACACTTCGTTCACACTACAACAATGGAGTATTAAGCTTTAGTTCGAGATATGAGCATACTTACGACAGTAACGGCGCTCTGGTACGCACCTTACAATATTCGGGTGAAGAGTTGGTGGTTACGTACGAATATTCCTACGATAACGAAAAGACTTATGAAACTGCGGTAGAAAGTAACGGTGAAAAAACGGTTTGTACCGAAGAAAACGGTGCGTTAACGCACGCTGTTTTTTACGATGCGAACGGCACTATCGTAAAAGAAGAGAAGTACAAAATACTCCCCGACGAGAAGGGGTATGACGAAAAAGGAAAAGCAATTTCGGTTTCGTACAAGCATTGCACCATAAACTACAAAGACGGCGTAAAAGATTCGGAGCTTATATACGAATATGACGATGATATGCGCGTTATAGGAAAAAAAGAGTACGACAAAAACGGAACGCTGTGTGCCGATTACAAAACCGAATATGAGTTCTTTGATAATGGGTATATCAAAAAGCAATCCGAATATCTTAACGGCAGGCTGCTCAGCGAAAAAGAATACGAAATGAAAGGAAACAGCCTAATACCGTTGAGAGATGCCGAATACGATGAAAACGGCGGTATAATCAAGGAATATATCTATGCCCCACGCAGAGAAGACGATACCACAACTTTGATAGTAATAAAGTCTACCCGCGTTGAAAACGGAGAGAAAACGATTACGGAGAGTGACAAAACCGGCAGAGGGTTAGCTTATCAAAAGTACGATGCATCGGGAACGCTTGTGACGGATCAAAAATACGAGTACGAGCTTTACGAAAACGGTGAAACGAAAATTAAAAAAACATATAATTTCGGCAAGCTTTCAAGTACTACGGAGTATTTGTCGGAAAATGAAGACGGTGTTGACCATATAATCACGGAGTATGATGATAATGAAAATGTGAGTAGGATCTTAGAGTTTAGTCCAAGAGGCGACGGAGGCTTCTACAGGTCGAAATTTCAAATTTTCGATGAATCTGGCAATCTTGCTCATGAATACGAATATACGCTGAAAGACGATGGAACGTCCTATAAGTCAAAGCATATGCGTATCTATCAAGGAACGTACTCTTTGTTAAGATATGATGAAAACGGCAATATGATAAGAACAGATTATCAGAAAAAAATCAAATACATAGAAGAATATGACGAAAACGAAAACGTGTTGAAGAGATACGATTACGAAGAAGGAGAGAACGGTGAATTATATCTTTCTAAGTATACATATACGATCGATGGCAAGACGAAAACAGAACATTATGACGAAAAGGGAAATCTTATAAGAGCAAATTGAAGTGAGATACTAAAAAAATCCAAGCAGCATATCAAAGTCCCGTTTATGGGACAATGCATCCTGTATTATATAAGTGCGGAAGGGAAAAGACCTTCAAGCATTTATATGAAAGGATGATCGCTATGCTGCTTGGTTTTGTATTTTTTGCGGGGATATTTGAATTTGCGGGGCTGGGACTTTTTGCAAAGATCGCGCTTGGTCTGCTTTTTGACTGTGTTCTGTGGGCATTTGTGTTCCGCCGCGAGATAAGGTGCATTCGCAATGCGGTCGTCTGCCGCCGCCGCGAGAAACTCGGGTTGCGCGTGCGCGCCGAGGCAAAGCACGAAAGCCGACGTGCGGCAAATTATTATAATTTTTGATCGGGGCATACCTCGACGTCCCGCAAATATGAAACGGACCGTCTCTGACGGTCCGTTTTCTTTTATTTATTCGTACCTCTCGCGGTAACAAAATTCAATTCGCGCCAATATTTAACGTCGACGGTCGCAACGGCATCGCGCGTTGCGCGGTACGTCCAGTTGCCCTTGGCAACTCCGGGGGTGTTCATTCGCGTATCCTTGCCGTAGAGGTGCAGATCCTGGAAGGGAAGTATCGCCATATTTGCGGGGCTTGTGAACAGCATTCGTATAACGGATGCGCAGCCTGCGCCAAGGTCGCTTCCGCCGTAAGAGCAGTAATCGAACACGCGGCGGCGTTTTTCTTCACTAAGCTCGTACACCCAGCCAAGTAATGTGTTATTATCGTGTGTTCCCGTGTAGGCAACGCAAGCGTGTGGGTAATTATAGCTCATATGGGGGTCAGATGCTGTACCGTCGTATTCGCCGAATTGCATCAAACGCATACAAGGAAGTCCCGATTCCTGCATAAATGCCTCAAGACCGGGCGTTGAAGTGCCGAGGTCCTCGGCAATTATCTCACCCTCTCCTGCCGCAGAACGTATTGCCTGCACAAACGGCATTCCGGGTCCCTTTACCCAAGCACCCTCTTTTGCTGTTTCAGCCTTTGCGGGGATGCTCCAATATGCTTCGATCGCCCTGAAATGATCGATACGGAGCACGTCAAAGAACTTAAAGCAGAAGCCGATCCTTTCGCGCCACCAACCGAATCCGTCAAGCGCCATTGCGGTCCAATCGTAGATGGGATTGCCCCAAAGCTGACCGTCCTCTGAAAAATTATCGGGCGGACAACCGGCAACAGCCTTAGGCTTACCGCTTCCGTCAAGCATAAAAAGCTCGGGGTGAAGCTCCGCATCACAGCTTGCCGCATCAAGATATATCGGGATATCGCCGATGATGCGTATGCCTTTGGCATTAGCGTAGATTTTTACCCTTTGCCATTGAATATAGAATTCGTACTCGCAGAAGCGGCGGAAAAATTCCGTATCGTTGCTTCCGTATGCGGGCAGATTCTCAGCTGCCCAGCGGCAGTATTCCGCAATACGGGGCTCGCTTTCAGCGTATGCGTTTACGGCATCGCGCAGCTTCTCGTCAGCACGGCTTGCGGCTTTGGCAAGCAGGGGCATACGGCGGGCTTCAAGGTCATCAAGCTCCATAAGATAGGGCGAGCGCTGTTTTGCACCATCAAGCTCTTCTTGGGTGATAAGTCCCTCGGCGCAGAGGGTGGGCAGATCTATAAAGTACGGATTGGTACTGAAAGCCGATGCGGATTTATATGGCGAGCCGAACTCATCGGGGAGACAAAAGGGCAGAGTCTGCCAGGCGGAAAACCCGCCGTTTGCCAGCATGTCGACAAATTCAAATGCCTCCTTACCAAAGGAACCGCAACCGAAATCTCCCGGCAGAGAGGATATATGCAACAAAACGCCGCTTCCGCGGCTTGCGGTATTTTTCATAATATGTCCTTCAATATCTCAAGGGTGTATTTCATCTCCGTGTCATCCTTATCGGCAACGTCGAAGGTGATGGATGGGCGCTCGATAAACTCGGTAAGCATATCGCAGAGCGCATAGGAAGAACTTTCTTTATCAAAGCATTCCTTTTGCGGAAGGGGCGACAGCGTTTTTGCAAGCAGACTGTCCTCCTCTAAAATTGTAGCAAAATGCTCGTCGTAATACCTGCTTCTGATGTAATTTGAAAAATATGATACCGCCATACGGCATGCAACAAGCTCTGCCTCTGTTTCGGTAAATGTTTCCTTGCCTGCAATAACGGAATCTGCAGAAACGAATTTTGCTATTCTGTACACACGCTCTCCGCGGTGATTGAATACGGCAAAGGCGATCTTGGCACCGCCGTCTGCAGGCTTTCCTGCGCTTGTTAAACGGTAATTCAAAATATATGTTCTCCGTTTCTGTGAGTTTTATTAATCTGTAAGATATTTTATCACTCGACTCATATTTATTCAAGGACTTTGCTAAAATTTTCGCTTTTACAAAAAATCAAAACCGATATACATAAATCTTTGATAAAGCAAAAAGCTTGTTGACAGAAAAACGTGTTTTTTTTATAATTTAATTGATGAGCGGCAACAAAAATCTCTTTACGAGGTGTTTATGAAGAAAATATTGTGTTTATTCGCTGTTTTAATACTTGTTTTTACGGCTATCCCTATGACAGTAACTGCTGCGGAGGAAAAAATGAACGTTATTTACGTGTCCGATAAGGGTAATGACAGTGCTGACGGAAAAAGCTATTCCATGGCTGTAAAGACCCTTACCCGCGCAATGCGCCTTTGCTACGACGGCGGTACTATTGTTATTTGCGGTAATATAAAGAGCAATTCATCCTTTCAGGCACCCAAGACCGCGGGTCATATTACTGTCACTTCCGTTTACGGAGGCGTTAACTACGCGAATACTTACGGCGCAAAGCTTTCTCTCGGCACAACGAGATTTATTCTTGACGGAGAATATACCTTCCGAGACGTCAAGATAGAAGCTACCGCTAACGCCGCTATCTTGTGCAGGGGCGGTAGAGTGGTATTTGATAAGGGTATAACCTGCTCCGCCTCCAAGGGTGCGAATCTTCCAAGCATTACCGGCGGTGATATGTCCAATTATCAGAGCGGCGGTGCGAGAATTACCGTTAACAGCGGAGATTGGTACCGTCTGCGCGGAGGCAATCATAGCGTCGGAGGCTCCAAAAACGGAGTATTTATTGAGATAAACGGCGGTACGTTCAGCTCTGTGGTTCAAATGGGCGGTGAAAGCGACAGTTACGGAGATGCATATATCGTTGTAAACGGCGGAAGCCTCAACGGGGGCTTGCGCGTTGTCGGAGACTCTGATCTTCACGGTAACGCGTTCGTCGCAATAAACGGCGGTACGGTCAAGAGCGTTAAGCTTTCAGAGGGCGGAAAGATACACGGAAAAGCAGAATTTTATATAAATTCCACTACCGGAACCTGCAATATTGCAAAGCAGTACGCAACGGACGGAGTAAAGCTTGTGATGGCGACAAAGCTCCCGGTAAGCGGTAACTGCGAGAAGATTACCGATGCAGCTCAGGCTCAGTCGGGAGTAAAGACGGTTGCGGATGCGGTATCCGCTGAATTTACGTCTGTGGAAAAGGCCCGCGAGGAGCGCTTGAATGAATGGTTCGGTGCATTCGACGCAGTAAAAACGGGCACCGCAAGCCTCGGTATCAGAGAAGAGAACGATTCCGTAGAGCTTCTCTCCGCAAAAATAGAGGTTGAAGATAATAAGCCGAGCTGTATCGGTATCATCGCGATAGTGCTTGCTGTCATTGCGGTTGCTGGTGTTTTTGTGCTTTGGCGCAAAAACGGCGCAAGATCTGCGATGTCTGCCATCCTTTGTCCGGCACTGCTTGCAGGCGCGGTAAGCCTTTTCGGATGCGAGAAGCCGCCTGTAACTCCCGATACTACCGATGCACCCGTAAGCACCCAGGATACTTCCGATGGCGTGACCGACAGCCCGGCTACGGATGCCCCCGCGCTCAATGATTACGGCAAAGGCTGGACGCTTTACGGCGGTGCCGTTAAAGCGGATGCTCTCAATCTTTCCGCTCCCGCGTTTGCATTCTCGGATGATAAGCTTTTTAAGAATTCAAGAATTGAGCTTACCTTCAAGTTTACCGAGGAAGGAAAGGTGTATTTCACAGCGCCCGTGACCGTCAAGGATAAGGACGGACTCGAGACCACAGGCTATTACTTTGAGGCTGATTCCGAAAAAGATACTGTTTCCGTTTATTACGTAACAAAGAACCTCAGATACCCGATAGGCACGAAATACTGCAAAATGGACGTGGGTATAGAATACCCCGTTACCATTATTTTCGAAACTCTGAATACGAGAAAAATAACCTTCTATCTTAACGAGAATCCTCTCGACGAGGATCCGTACCCCAAGTACGAATTGGTGCTTGATAAAAAATCAAGCGGCCAGCTCGGCTTTGCCTGCTTGCAGGGTAAAGCCGAGATAAGCCTTGGCGGTATCAAGGAGTTTGATAGTGTACCTAAAGAGGGACTTACCTACACGAACCCCATAATAACCGGAATGACCGACCCCGATATGTTCTATCACGAGGGAAAATATTACCTCTACGGTACGCGCGACGGACAGAACGATCATCTTTACTGTTACGTATCCGATGACGGAGTTAACTTTACCGATGCCGGTATAGTTATGAACAGCAAGGACGTGCGCGGAGATAAGGGATTTTTAACGGCGAATATATTATATCACGACGGGTATTTCTATCTCTTCTATCACGCAACATTCAACTCGGGAGAAGGCACGGGGCAGTGTTATGCATATGCAACAAGCCCCCTCGGTCCGTTCGTTTCGAATGATAAGGAAGCCACCCTGTACGGCAGAGACGACCAGATAGGCGGACAGCCTTTTGTGGACGAGGACGGCAAGATATATCTTGTTCACGTGCGCTTCGGCAAGGGAAATGAGACCTGGTGTGTTGAGATAGAATGCGATAAGGGCAAAGTGACCGTAAAGGACGAAACATATACCCAGCTCCTTGAACCCACCGAGGACTGGGAGAATGCCATTGCCCCCGTACTTGAGTGCGGATATCTTATGAAGCATAACGGGCTGTATTATCTGATCTACGCAGGCGGCAACTATAATTCAACCTACGGAGTAGGCTTTGCCGTTTCCAAAAACGTAAAAGGTCCGTATGAAAAATATGAGGGTAATCCTGTAATGTTCTCAAACGATCAGGCTTACGGTGCAGGAGCCGCAAGCGTCTTCCCGTCGCCGGACGGAAGCGAGTATTTCTTCGTTTACCTGCGCCACGCAAGTTCTGTTTCTGTAAGACCGCTCAATACCGCGATGGACCGCTTCAAATTTGTTAAACGTGCAGACGGATACGATATTATTTCCGTTTACGGCCCCACCTCCACCCCTCAGCCTGCCCCTTCCGATAACGGCACGTCCAAGGCAGGCGAGCTTGACAGATTCCAAGATAAATAAAAATAGTGCACTTTCTCACTCGGCAGACAAGCGCTGCCGAGTGAGAAAGTTTATTTTTATGTAATAAACTTTTTAGATAGTGTTGAAACAAAACTCCTATTGTGTTAAAATTTAAATGTATAATTATATGATTTTGTAATTACGAATATTATGCCGAACTCAGGTTTAAAGAAAGCTTTACCGCGTTCGGTTTTACATAAAGCAAATCAAATTTTAAATATACAAAGGGTAAGAGTTATGAAAAGAATTGTTGCGTTGTTTCTTTGTATGATCCTCGCGCTTTCCTCGGTTCCTTTCGGTGTATTTGCCGTTGAGGAAGTTGAAACGGACGAAAGCCTTGCCCCTACTGCGGAAAACGTAGTTTTTGTAGCAGGCAGTGCGGCTGCAGGCGGAGACGGAACTGCTGAAGCTCCGTTGAATTCGCTTTATGCCGGATTTGAAAAGCTTGCAACGACCGGCGGTACGGTCGTAGTTATGGGACTGTGTTCTCTCTACGAAGGCATGGGCGAAGTTATGCCCGTAACAGAGAAGCATATCACCGTAACTTCG
>JAZQJQ010000150.1:0-14754 GCA_045541735.1 Eubacteriales bacterium | reverse complement strand
TCACCGTTCGACTTGAATGTGTTAGGCACGCCGCCAGCGTTCATCCTGAGCCAGGATCAAACTCTCTGAAAAATTGTATATTATCTACCTGAGTAGTTAATACCTAATTGTCCAGAGCTTTTGTAGCTCTTTTACTTTTTTGAGTTGTATAGTACTCTAAAGAATTGCGAGTTCCTCACTACATTGTATTCCTACAATAAAAGTGCGTTCCTCTCTTGTTGTTCTCTTTTCAATGACCGGTTTCCGCCGCCGCTCTTCGCGACAGCTTTGTTATTATATCACCTCACTTTTCAATTGTCAACACCTTTTTTTGATTTTTTTAACTTTTTTTCTCTTTTCTTTTTTCGTCGTCCTTTTTCTTCCTTTTCATTATATATAGCTTTTATTTAAGTTTAAAAATCAACCCTCGACGTACGTTTTTTTCGTTTTTTCGGAACTTCACGGAAAAGTAACAAATAGATTTAGAAATAAAGTTGACAGTCTTGTTTTTTTGCTTTATTATATTATATTAGGAATTTATGCGTACACGCATTATATATGTGAGGTTGAAAATGAGCAAAAATTGTTCTTCGCCTACAAACCCCCGCCTGGGGAAGGTAGGCGGACAAGCGGTAATGGAAGGCGTTATGATGAAGAGCGGCGACAGATACAGTGTTGCCGTACTGCAGGAGGACAAGAGCATCACCGTTGTTGACGGCGTGCACTCCTCCGTGCGCAAAAAGCATAAGATACTCGGCATTCCCGTTTTGCGCGGTATCGTTAATTTTGTTGAGACTATGATACTCAGCTACAAGACGCTTTCGGTTTCCGCAGATGCGTTTATGGGCGACATCGAGGAAGAGGAGACAAAATTCGAAAAATGGATGAAGGAGCACCTCGGTGCAAAGCTGATGGACGTGGTAATGACCATTGCTATGGTGCTCGGCGTTTTCCTCGGACTCGGACTTTTTATCTGGCTTCCCGACCTTGTGCTGGACTTTATCGAGTGGATAGGCAAGTTCAGCTTCGGTGTTTTGCGCGCTCTGTTTTCCGGAATCATCAAGATAGGCATCTTCGTGCTTTACATCTACCTTGTTTCCCGTATGTCCTATATACGCCGCACCTTTGAATTCCACGGTGCGGAGCACAAAAGCATTGCCTGCTTTGAATCAGGAGAGGAGCTTACCCCCGAGAACGCAAGAAAGTACTCCCGCTTCCACCCCCGTTGCGGAACGAGCTTCATTTTCGTTATGATGCTTCTCGGCATACTTATATTCACTCTTGTGTTTATGATACCGGGCGCAAACAGCGCTTGGTACATTCGTCTCCCCCTGCGCGTACTTCTGCTTCCGGTCATCGTCGGTGTCGGATACGAGTACATTATGTTTGCGGGCAAGCACGATAACGCATTCACCCGTCTTTTCTCTGCGCCCGGTCTGTGGATGCAGAGACTTACCACACACGAACCCGACGACGAGCAGCTGAAGGTTGCCATCACCGCACTCAAGTGCGCGATGCCCGATACCTTTGACCGCGCAGAGATAGACGCGGAGCTTGAGACCCTCAGACACAAGCAGGAAAATACCAAAGGATCCGAAGATACGACCGAAAATGACGAGAACTGAGCTTATCGCCGCGCTTGAAAAGGCGGGAGAAGAGGATGCGGCATCGGAAGCCGCCATACTGCTTGACGGACTTTTCGGTGTTTCGGCGGCATCGGCACTTATTGACAGAAACCGCGAATACGACAGCGCCATTCTGGGCGGCGCCATAGAACGCAGAAAAAACAACGAACCCGTGCAGTACATCGTCGGCAAGGCTTATTTTTGCAACGAGGTATATTATCTGAACGCAGATTGCCTTATCCCGCGCGCGGACACGGAGCTGCTTGTTCTGGAAGCGGCGAGGCTTGCGCCGAAAAACGGGTGTTTTGCCGATCTTTTCTGCGGCAGCGGATGCGTTGGCATCTCGCTTGCCTCGATGAGAGGCGACCTCGGCGGTGTGGGCGTTGATATTTCCGAAGGCGCGCTTGAAATGGCAAAGAAAAACGCCCATGTAAACGGAGTTTCCGAACGGGTCTCGTTTATTTACGGCGACGTTGCCGCCGCTCCACTCGGGAACGCGAAATACGATATTATAACCGCAAATCCCCCGTACATCACCGCAGAAGAGATGTGCGCGCTTGACCCGGAGGTACTCCGCGAGCCGCACCTTGCCCTTTACGGCGGAGAGGACGGACTTGATCTTTTTTGCGCCATGCTCGATTCATGCGCCGCAAACCTTGCAGACGGAGGATATATCCTTTGCGAGATAGGCTGCCGACAAGGCGAAGATGCCTGCCGTATTGCATCGGAACACGGCTTTGATTGCAAGATACTTCGCGATTTCGGAGGAAATCCCAGAGTCGCGAAGATGAAAAGACGCATATAATTTATCTGAAGGTACTATTTAAGGAGATACATATATGAACATCGTTGTGCTTGCGGGCGGACTCAGCCCCGAGAGAAACGTTTCCCTTGTTTCCGGCTCGCTTATCGCCGAGAGCCTTGTCAATTCAGGCCACAAAGTTCTGCTGCTTGACGTTTACACCGGCACCGTTATTCCCGAGGAGGGCATAGCGGCGCTGTTCACCGACAAGGCAAGCGGTATAAAGACCGTTGAAGCGGAACCGGACCTTGATGCCGTTAAGAAGGCAAACGGCAACCGCGAGGAGCTTATCGGACACAACGTAATAGAGATATGCAAGTTTGCCGATGCCGTTTTTCTTGCGTTGCACGGCGCAATGGGAGAAAACGGCCAGCTTCAGGCAACGCTTGATACCTTCGGCGTTAAATGCTACAGCGGTTCCGGCTATACCGGCTCCTCCCTTGCTATGAATAAGGAAATTTCAAAGAAGCTGTTCCGCTTTGCGGGCGTTCCCACAGCAGACTGGGTATGCGTTACCTGCGACGATACTTCAGCCAAGAAAAAGATACTTGCATCCGTGGGGCTTCCCTGCGTTATCAAGCCCCTTTCCTGCGGCTCGAGTGTCGGTGTTTCCATCGTTGATAACGAAGAAGAGCTCGACCGCGCTCTGGAACTTGCACACGCTTACGAATCCAAGATCCTTGCAGAAAAGAAGATAGTCGGACGTGAATTTTCCGTAGGTTATCTCGGCGGCACGGTGCTTCCCCCCATCGAGATAATACCCAAAGCGGGCTTTTACGATTATAAAAACAAATACCTGCCCGGTATGACGGAGGAGATATGCCCCGCATCTCTTACCGAAGCACAGGTAAAGAGAGTAAGCGAGCTTTGTGCGCTTGCCTTTGAAACGCTTGACCTTGGCGGTTATGCGAGAATAGACTTTATTATGTCTGAGGACGACGGTGATTTCTACTGCCTTGAAGCAAACACCCTGCCCGGAATGACCCCCTCATCTCTGCTTCCGCAGGAGGCAGCCGCTATCGGAATTTCATACTCCGAGCTGTGCGAAAAGATAGTTGCGCTTGCAAGAGCGAAAGGTGATAGATAATGATAGGAGTATTTGACAGCGGACTCGGCGGTCTCACCGCCCTTACAAAGCTGCGCAGATTCGCGCCCGAGACCGACCTTATATACTTCGGCGACACGGCGCGCGTTCCGTACGGCTCACGCTCCGCCGAAACGATAACTAAATATGCCGACGAGCTTATCCGTCTGCTCATCTCCAACGGAGTTTCCGGTATACTTGCCGCTTGCGGCACCGTCAGCACCGTTGCGCTGCCAAAGCTGAGAGATAAATACTCCGTTCCCGTTTCCGGGATTCTGGAGCCTGCCTGCGCCGCCGCCGCAAAAGCCACCAGAAACGGCAAGATCGGTGTTATCGCAACTTCCGCATCAGTAAACAGCGGTGCATATATAAAGGAAATAAAAAGCCTCGCCTCGGATGCTGAGATCATTCAAACGGCTTGCCCGCTGTTCGTTCCGCTTGTTGAGGGCGGCTTCATAGGCAGAGACTGTGAGATAACGCGCCTGACTGCAAAGCATTATCTTGAGGATATCAAAAAGGCGGGATGCGATACGCTTCTGCTCGGATGCACGCATTACCCTATAATTGCAGACGTGATCGGCGATATGCTCCCGGGCGTTACTCTGATAAACGCAAGCGAGGAAGCGGCGCGCTCCGTTGCCGAGACCTGTGCAAAAAAAGAAAACGGCAAGGTGAAGCTTATGCTTTCCGACCGCACGCAGGATATGGAGAAGATAATGGCTTATCTCGGCGCAGATATGGATTACGAGATCGAGATCATCAAATTATAAAACCGCGAAGGGGATGTAAAAAACTCTGTTTTTTTACATCCCCTTCGTCACTGACCGGATACAATGGAAATAAAACCGCCATTCCTCTCATATAATGTAAAAAAAATTATCGGAGAGAACTATGCAAACACAGTCGGGCGGATTTTACGTAAGCGACACACCGGCACAATTATTGGCGGCAAGGGCAGAAGCGGTAAAAAAAGGATCGAACGGAGAAAAGGCAGAAAAAAGAATTCCCGTGCGGCTTGACGGATGGTTTGCGGCGGTGATCTGCACGGCGATGCTGGGGGTATCGTTTCTATGCGCTTCGCCCGTGCTTTCAATGCGCGGAGAGATAGACAGCGCGGTATCGGCAGTAGGTAGATATATAACAAACCGTCTCCCCGTTTCCGCATTGCTCGGGGCGGCGGCGGTAAATGCAGAGCCCGAGGCTGAGGACGGCATTCTTACAGAAATACCAATGATCAGCTATCTTTCTTATTCAAGCGCAGAGGATTACATAGCATCACCGCCCGCCGCGCCTGAGATTTTTTATGGGATCATGCCGGCAAACGGCGAGATAATTTCGGATTTTTCTTACCGAGACGATCCGCTTTACGGCAGGGGCAGTAACGAACGCTGGGATTTTCACAGCGGGATAGACATTCCGCTTGCCGAGGGCAGCGAAATACGGGCGTTTGCAGATGGGACCGTAAAAGAGTCGGGCGAGAGCCCAAGCTACGGAATATATATGGTAATTACCCACGCGGACGGCTTTGAGAGTGTTTACGCACATCTGAGCGAGGCTCGGCGCGGCGTGGGAGCCGAGGTAAAGCAGGGCGACGTTATTGCCTACAGCGGAAAAACGGGCAGGGTAACAGGACCGCATCTGCATTTTGAACTCCACCGCGACGGTGTACCCGTGGACCCCGAGGACTATATTAAATGAAAAGCCGAAAAAGGGCGCTCTCCCTTGCCTCAGCCGCGGTTCTGCTTCTGTTCTGGTGCGTTTTGATCGCAAGCGAACCGCCAAAAACAGCGTTTGCCCTTCTGCTTGCCGCGCTTTTGCACGAAGCGGGGCATATGACCGCCATCAAGGCGGCGCGTTTGCCGCTCAGGGGCGTGTTGCTTCTGCCTTTCGGCGCCGTGCTTGATACGGGCACTCGCTTTTGCTCGTACTTAACGGAGTGCGCGGTCTACCTTGCAGGTCCGATGGCAAGCTTCGCAGGTGCTGCCGTTGCAGTCTTCGGCGCGGATGCAGCTCAAATGAACGTGCAGTTTTATTTTTGCGTGCTTTCTCTGGGACTTGGGTGCTTCAATCTTCTGCCGCTGCCGGGACTTGACGGGGCAGGTGCACTCCGTTCGCTTCTGCTGTATACTTTGCCGGATATGTACTCGGCAGAAAGGGCGGCAAGGGTGGTAGAAGCGTTGTTTTCGGGAGTCTTTTGGCTTGCCGCAGGCACACTTTGGCTCGGCTTTGATACGGGCGCATATCCCCTGCTGTTATCTGTGTTTTTTTTACTGCGGCTCTTTTGCGGATAAAAGAGGATAACGGAGCATTTCGGAGGATTTCGGAGGATTACCGAAAATAATCGGCAAAAATCTTGGCATAGTCCGATTTTTGCCGTTTTTTTTAATAAAACAAAAGAATTTGCAAATATATATTGCATTTCCTCTCATACAATGATAGAATATGCCTTAGAATTCCCGTAATGCTATGTTTCGGTATTTGCGATCGGAGAGACGGGTGGATGACATCCGCCCCTACACGGGAGGAGCAAGCCCCTCCCCTGCGCGGTCCCGATGCGTGCTGCGTGGCGTTCCGTTGCTTTTTGCGACGTTCTTTTCGGAAGGATAAAGGCCCGATACGGGCGTCTGAGATGGAAAGATTTATTGAAATTAAAGGAATATCAAAAGTTTTTGACGGAGAAAAGGTCCTTGACAATATCGACCTTGTGATCCACGATAAAGAGTTCATCACCCTGCTGGGCCCCTCCGGCTGCGGCAAAACGACCACTCTCCGTATTATCGGCGGCTTTATCACGCCCGATGACGGCGAGCTGCTTTTTGACGGAGTGCGTATGAACGACACGCCGCCCTATAAACGGCCCGTAAACACTGTCTTCCAGCGTTACGCGCTTTTCCCGCACTTGAACGTTTTTGAGAACGTTGCTTTTGCTTTGCGCATAAACAAGGTTCCCGAAAAAGAGATAAAGGAAAGAGTTCACGAGATGCTCAAGCTCGTGCATCTGGAGAACTTTGCGGACAGAGGTGTGGAGCGCCTTTCCGGCGGTCAGCAGCAGCGCGTTGCCATTGCACGTGCGCTTATAAGCAAGCCTAAATGTCTGCTGCTCGACGAGCCGCTTGCCGCGCTTGACCTTAAACTGCGCAAGGATATGCAGAACGAGCTGAAGAATCTTCAAAAAGCAACGGGGATCACCTTCATCTACGTCACCCACGATCAGGAGGAGGCGCTCTCGATGTCCGATACCGTCGTTGTTATGGCGGACGGGCGCATCCAGCAGATAGGCACCCCTCAGGATATCTATAACGAACCGGAAAACGCATTTGTTGCCGACTTTATAGGTGAAAGTAATATAGTTGATGGAGTGATGCTTGAGGACTTCAAGGTGCGTTTCTCCGGTGCTACCTTTAACTGCCTTGACAAGGGTTTTGAAAAGAACGAGGCGATAGACGTTGTAGTACGCCCCGAGGACGTTGACGTAGTGGAAAGCGATAAGGGCATGCTCAAGGGTACCGTTACCTCCGTTACCTTCAAGGGCGTGCATTACGAGATAATCGTGGACATCGGCGGCTTCAAGTGGATGATACAGACCACCGATTTTGTCGCCGAGGGCGCGAATATCGGTCTCTACATCGAGCCCGATGCCATCCATATCATGAAAAAGTCCGAATATTCAGGCAAATTCGGAGATTACAGCACCTTCAGCGATGAGATCGAGGAGCTTGACGTTCTCCCCGAAGAGGAGGATGAAGAGTGAGCGGCGGAAAGGCGGTAAAGACCGCCGATGTAAGCGAAGCGCGCCCCCGTGCCTCTATCGGAACAACGCTTCTGAACGCACCGTACGTTCTTTGGTCTATTCTTTTTATCATCATTCCGCTTGTGCTCGTTGCGTTCTATGCGTTCACGGAAACGGTTAACTATTACGACGTGCGCTTCACTGTTGGCGGAGAGTCTTACACATACGAAATAGCAAGCATTGTGGGTGAGAGCACCATCACGCTTGAAGAAGCAAAGGAAAGGGCGCTCGCACTTGCCGGAGTAGATGCGGAATCAGCGGAATTTACCGTTGCAACGCTGAAAAACCGCATGGGAAGCTTCACCCTTGATAATTTCAAGGATGTTTTTTCCGCAGGATCGCTTACCGCAATGCGCCTTTCCCTTGTTTACAGCCTTGCGGCAACGCTTATCTCGCTTATCATTGCTTATCCGTTTGCATACATTCTCAGCCGTTCGGGCGCTAAGAGCCAGCGCATACAAATGCTGCTCATCATGCTTCCGATGTGGATGAATATGCTTGTAAGAACCTACTCCTGGCAGCAGATCCTTGAAAACGGCGGCATTATAAACAAGCTTATAACCGCACTCGGCGGACAGCCCGTTACGATGCTGGGCACCGCAGGCGCGGTCATACTCGGTATGGTATATAATTATCTGCCGTATATGATACTGCCTATCTACACCACAATGACAAAGATAGACGTTTCGCTCCTCGAAGCGGCGGACGACCTTGGCTGTAACTGGCTGCAAAAGCTTTACCGCCTTATTCTTCCCCTCTCCGTCCCCGGCGTAATCTCGGGCCTTATCATGGTGTTCGTTCCGTCCATTTCCACCTTCTATATCTCGCAGAAGATGTCGAACGGTATGATAAAGCTGGTGGGCGACCTTATCGAAACAAAGATAAAGGAGCAGTGGTCCACCGGAGGTCTGAACGTAGGCGCGGCAATGAGCTTTGTTTTGATGATCGTTATCCTTATATGCACCTTTATTATGAACCGATTCTCCGACAGTGACGGAGGTGACGTTGTAATATGAAGATACTCTCAAAGATAACAAGCATACTCGTTTACGTATTTCTGTATGCGCCGCTTGCGGTGATGATATTCTTCTCGTTCAATGCGGGCAAGAGCACCTCCGTATTCAGCGGATTTTCCCTGCGATGGTATATCGAGCTGTTTACCAATAACCGCGCTTTGGTCGAATGTCTGGTAAACTCCTTAAAGCTTGCAGTAGCATCTGCTGTTATCGCAACCGTTATCGGCACTGTTGCCGCTATCGGTATATACAGACTGAAAAACAAATACGTAAGCGGTACCATCCTTACCGTGAACAATATCCCTATGATGAACCCCGATATCGTTACGGGTGTCAGCATGATGCTGCTGTTCGTCTTCGCGGGTGCGCTTATCGGTCTTACCGAGCGCGTAAACTTCACCACCCTGCTTATCGCGCACATTACGTTCAATATTCCCTACGTGGTATTGAACGTACTGCCGAAATTAAAGCAGTCCGACCCACGTCTCTACGAAGCGGCGCAGGATCTCGGATGCCCGCCCTCAAAGGCGTTCTTCAAGGTCGTAATGCCGCAGATCTCAAGCGGAATCGCCGCAGGTCTGCTGATGGCGTTCACCCTCTCGTTCGACGATTTCGTTATCAGCTATTACACAAGCGGCGCAGACTACGTCACCCTGCCCGTATATATCTATTCTATGGTCAAAAAGACCGTGACCCCGGATATATACGCGCTTTACAGCATTATCCTTGTCGCCATACTTGCATTGCTGATACTTTATAACTCCATCCTAAGCCGCGACGATGCGCCTTCAAAGAGATCGGGCAGACCCAAAAAGGGCAAAAAGATCTTGGCGCTTGCGCTCGCTGTCGTGATGGTCGTTTCGCTTGTCGTTTGCTTCACATACAACGGCACCAACATCACCGTTGAAAACCTTGTAGGCACGTATACGATGGACCTTGCGGGTACCGAGCTCAACGTTTATAACTGGGCGGAGTACATCTCCGACGGAAGCGAGGGCGCGCTTGACGTTGTTGCCGCGTTCGAAAAGCTGACGGGCATAAACGTAAACTACAGCACCTATGAATCAAACGAGGTAATGTACAGCAAGATAAAGAGCGATTCCGTTTCTTATGACGTGATCATCCCCTCCGACTATATGATAGCGCGTATGAAAAACGAGGGTATGCTCCAAAAGCTGGATTACACCAAGATCCCCAACTATTCCTTTATAGACGGGCAGTATAAGGGTCTTTATTTCGACGAAAACGACGAATACTGCGTACCATATTCCGTAGGTATGGTAGGTCTTATCTACAATACCACGATGGTAAAGGAGGCGCCTACAAGCTGGTCGGCGCTTTGGGATCCCGATTATAAGGGAAATATACTGATGTTCAATAACCCGCGCGATACCTTTGCTATCGCACAGCAGCTTCTCGGCATCAGCCTCAACACCGAAAACAAGGCGGATTGGGACAGAGCCGCGGAGAAACTGAGAGAACAGAAGCCGCTTGTTCAAGGCTACGTTATGGACGAGGTATTCAACAAAATGGAGGACGGCAACGCCGTGCTCGCTCCCTATTACGCGGGCGACTTCCTCACTATGCAGTCCATAAATCCCGACCTTGCGTTCGTTTACCCCGAGGAGGGCGTTAACATATTCGTTGATGCCGCTTGCATCCCCGCCGGTGCACAGAACGTTGAGGCAGCGCATCTTTTCATCAACTTCTTAATGGAGCCCGAGGTCGCGCTTGCGAATGCAGAGTATATCTGCTACGCATCCCCCAACACCGCAGTTGTGACCAACGAGGATTATTCGCTCAAGGACAGCGAGGTGCTCTACCCCGCAGACCTTGATAAGATCAAAAAAGAGTATTTCGAGGATATCGACGCGGATATCCGCAAGTACTATGAGGATCTTTGGGTAAGCATCAATCTCGGACAATAATAAAAACGCCTGCCGTTGTCATCCTAAGCTCAAGCAAAGGATCCGTCGGCAGGCTTTTTTCTTTTATATTTAAGTTATGTAAAAACCGTTGTACTGCACCAGATCTAAAAGATACCGGCGATCTTCAAAAGCAACGCACATATAAACACGGAAAACACGGAAAATGCCGTCGTCCACACAACGAGCTGTCCCGCAAGCACGGTATCTCCCCCCATTTCCTGCGTCATCGGCACGCTGGAAACGGCAACGGGAGTCGCAAACAGCGCAACGAATGTCGCAAAATGCGCACCCGTGAAGCTGTCGCCAAACAAAAGATACGCGCAACCGATGCCGATAAGCGGAACAACTGCCGTGCGCATCAGCGTACCCGCGGCTATCTCGCGCCTTAATTCCTTAACGGCGGAAAAATCGAACTGTGCGCCGAGAGTTACAAGTGCAAGCGGAGTTGCCACGGATGCAAGATATTCAAGGAACACAAACACAGGCTTTATATCGGAAAGGCGGAAGCTTATGCCGTTTTTTATCAGCACACCGCGTAAGAGCACGCATATAACTCCCGTAAGTATCGCACGGAGAAGCGGATTTTTTGCAATATCCGCAAGTATGTGCCTCACGCGCTTCCCCTCTCCGCCCTTACGGAAAACGGAAAGTGCTATAACGGCAAGTACGTTTAACATAGGAACGCTTACGGCGCTCATAACTGTTGCCGCGGCAGTACCATCATCTCCGAAAAGAAGACCCGCAAGAGGGATACCGATAAGCGCATAATTGGAGCGGAACGTACTCTGCGCAATTACTCCGCGCCTTGACGGGTCGCGCGTGACAAATCCGCTTACAACGCATCCAAGCAGAAACACCGCAATAAGCGCACATATACCGTACACTATAAAGCCGCCCATCCCGCCGAATCCGTCCATTTTATAGACGTTTAAAAACAGCAGACAGGGCAAAAACAGATGAAAAACAAGTCGGTTCGATCTTTTGCAGAACTCTGCATTCATAAAACCGAGTTTTTTAAGCACGTATCCCGCCGCAACCGTAAGGATTATCGGCAAGACCGCGTTAATGGCGAAAACAAACGAATCCATGTTACTTATATTCCTCTAATACCTGCTTCATCAGCTCGGGGTCATCGGTCATAATGCAGTCAACGCCCATTTCGATAAGTCTGCGCATATCATCCGCATCGTTTATCGTCCAGTACTGAACTGCGATATTACGGCGGTGGGCACGTCTTACAAGTCCTTTGCTGCAAAGCGGCACTTCAACTCCTACGTCGTACGACATAGGTATCTGCAGGCAGGCAAAATCTCCGTTATCGAACAGATTAACGCCGAGATATTGGGTAAACACGAATTTTGCAGCACTTCCCATAGGCGCACCGCGCAGAATATAGGGGTATTTTTCCCTCAGCTCAAGCTCTATCTCGTCGTTAAACGTGCCGATGACCATATTATCCTTATAAACCGGATATTTTTCCAGCGTTGCGGCAAGCTCGGCACACGCCGCCCTGCCTCTGTCGCCCGAAGGCTTTATCTCAAAAATGAAAAGCAATTCCGGATGACTTTCGTAAAACTGTTCGCAAAGCATATCAAGCGTTACCATCTGAAGTCCGGCAGATGCACAGTCGGTTACGTCCTTATATATACGGTTGCCGTTTTCATCCTCAAAATAGTAGCCGAAGTTGTAGGCTTGAAGCTCCTCAAGGGTCATATCTGATATGTAGTGGCGGTTTGCTTTATCTTTGCACAGCTCCCTTACCTCGTCAAGAGAAATATCTCCGTTTACGTTGCACGTTTCGTCTATATAGCTGTCGTGGTTTAATACAAGCTTGCCATCCTTTGTGAGATACAGATCGCCCTCAAGGATATCCACGCCTATAGTGTTTACCGCCTCGCGGAATGCAAGCAAAGTGTTCTCGGGATTGCTTACGCTTCCGCCTCTGTGCGCGGCTATCATCGGAAGACCGCCCTTTTGTACCACGAACGGATTTTCCGCCACGCTCTTCTTCGGCGGTATGATATTTATTACCGCAAAGAATAGAATTATTATGCCCATAATGGCAAGAAACCGCCTGAGGCCCTTACGCTTTTTCATTTTTTCACCTCGATACATATATATGCCATATTGTAACACGCATCCCGGGAAAATGCAAGGAAAAGAAAGACCGCCGTTTGGCGGTCTTTCTTTTAATTAACCTATTTTGTCAATAGCCTCGATAATTGCAGTTTTGGTAGCACGGAGCTTTTCCAGCTTTTCGCGCTCTGCGTTAACAACAGCCTCGGGAGCCTTGGCAACGAAGCCTTGGTTGTTCAGCTTACCTTCAGCGCGTGCTATCTCGCTTTCCGTCTTTTTGAGCTCGCCCTCAAGACGCTCCTTCTCAGCCGCCATATCAACGAGCTGGTCAAGAGGAATATAAACGGTTGCGCTGTCGGTAACGATACTGACAGAGTCGCCATCCGGCGCGGCATCAACAAGCTCTACGCTTGCGGCACCTGCAAGGCGCTCCAAAAATACGTGATTAGATTCGCCGAATGCGTCCTTGTCCTTGGTTATGATATAGAGAGCGGTGCGGGTCTTTGGGGGTACGTTCATTTCCGCACGGCGGCCTCTGATGCCGCGGATAACGGCGATAAGCTTCTCTACCTGAGCCGCCTCAACGGGGAAGTTGAGCTCCGCTTTGTTTTCGGGGAACTTTTCAAGCATTATCATACTGCCCTCAGCGTGAGGCATAGCCTGATAGATCTCCTCGGTGATGAAGGGCATATAAGGATGGAGCAGCTTGAGAGTTTCAATAAACACGTAGGTGATGGTGCGCTGTGCAACAAGATTCTCTTTGGTGCCCTTAGCGTTAAGGCGCGCCTTACACATCTCGATATACCAGTCGCAGAATACGTCCCAAATAAAGTTATACAGCTCTGCAAGCGCAACGCCTATCTCGTACTTAGAGATATTGTTTGCAACGCTCTCGCTTACCTCTGCGAGCCTTGTGAGTATCCACTTATCCTCGGGTGCAAGCTCGCTTGCATCGGGGAGAGTGATATCGTCGGTCTCAAGATTCATAAGGATGAAACGCGCGGCGTTCCACAGCTTGTTTGCAAAGTTGCGGGCGGCCTCCAGCTTTTCCTCGGAATAGCGCATATCGTTTCCGGGAGAGTTGCCGTTTGCAAGGGCAAAGCGAAGTGCATCCGCGCCGTACTTATCTATGACCTCAAGAGGGTCTATACCGTTGCCGAGGGACTTGGACATCTTTCTGCCCTGCGAGTCACGAACAAGACCGTGAATAAGAACGGTATCAAAGGGAATCTCGCCCGTGTACTCAAGACCGGAGAATATCATACGGGAGACCCAGAAGGTGATTATATCGTATCCGGTAACAAGGGTGTTTGTGGGATAGAAATACTTCAGATCCTCGGTATTTTCAGGCCAGCCCATAGTCGAGAAGGGCCAGAGAGCCGATGAGAACCAAGTGTCCAGAGTATCGGGGTCCTGGGTCATTTTGCCTCCGCACTTGGGACATACGGCGGCGCCCTCGCGGCATACTACCATCTCGCCGCAATCGTCGCAATAATATGCGGGGATGCGGTGTCCCCACCAAAGCTGACGGGAGATGCACCAGTCGCGGATATTTTCCATCCAGTGAAAATAATTTTTGGAGAAACGGTCGGGCACGAATTTGATCCTGCCGTCGCGGACCGCTTCAATAGCAGGCTTTGCAAGGGGCTCCATCTTAACGAACCACTGCTTAGAGATCATAGGCTCGATAACGTGGTGGCAGCGGTAGCAGGTTCCTACGTTATGGGTAAGCGGTTCAACGCTTTTAAGAAGTCCTGCCTCCTCAAGGTCGGCAAGGATCGCCTTGCGCGCCTCAACGGTGGTCATTCCGGCATATTTACCGCAATCAAGCACCTCGGGCTCGCCTACTGCGGCGATGCCTCTCTCTACGCTGTCCTGCCAAGCGGCTCTGTCATCTGCTCCGGTCATACGTCCGTCATAAGTGAACACACGTACAAGGGGCAGGTCATGACGTGCGCCAACCTCGTAGTCATTGGGGTCATGAGCGGGAGTGATCTTAACAACGCCGGTTCCCTTCTCCATATCCGCATGCTCATCGCACACGATGGGGATCTCCTTGTTTATAAGGGGAAGGAGCACGTGACAGCCGTGCAGATGTGCGTATCTGGGGTCCTCGCTGTTTATTGCAACAGCGGTATCGCCGAGCATGGTCTCGGGACGGGTGGTAGCAAGTTCCAGCATCTCGCCCGTTTCCTTTACGGGGTAAAGAATATGATAGAAATTGCCGTTCTGATCCTCATATTCGACCTCTGCATCGGAAATAGAGGTCTTACAAGTGGTACACCAGTTTACCATACGGTTGCCACGGTAAATGAGACCCTTGTCGTAAAGGCGCATAAATACGTCCTGCACCGCCTCGGAACAGCCTTCGTCCATGGTAAAGCGCTCGCGGCTCCAATCGCAGGAGGAACCGAGTATTTTAAGCTGTTCTACTATTCTTCCGCCGTACTGAGC
>JAZQJQ010000149.1:0-11134 GCA_045541735.1 Eubacteriales bacterium | reverse complement strand
GCAATAATAGTTTTCATCAAAGGTTATTGCAGTTGATAAAGCGCACACAACCGCCGGGATTGGTGCACACAAGATTACCGTAAGAGGTAAGGAGTGCACGGTAAACGGACGTTCCCGCCATGGGAAGGAATACCGCGCCGTCCTTTGCCATAAAGTCCCAAGGAGTCTGTTCAAGGAAGAATGTGGTGCTGTCAACAGCCCACGCCTCATTCTCGGGAACAAAGCGCTCGTTAAGAATAACTGTCTCCTGTGCTCCGCAAAGTACCTTGTAGCCGACGGCGCCGCCTACAAAGCGCTGCTTATCAACCACTACTACGTTATTTGTGCGCATATAGTCCTGATATGCGGCAAACGCCTTATCTCCCATCATAACGAGGTCGATCTTGGTACCCTTGTAATCGGATGCACGCTTAACTCCGCTGTAGATAACAAGGTCTGAGATGTCGTTCTGCGCGTCGATCACGATAGGCTTGATCCAAGGATTATCAGCCTTTTTTACACCGTAGAGAGTTTCTGCCTTATCGTCATAGATGGCGCCTAGGCCGCAAAGCTCGCGGTTGTAGCTGTTCTGTACGGTAATAAAGCCGTAGGTGCCGGAAGGAGTTACGGAGTTTGCAGTAAGTGCAACTGTAACCGCCACAGAGGGAGAATCAAGTACGATAGTACCTGCCTCTCTGTCAATGGAAAGGATTCGAACCGCCTTATTTGCAGAGGCAAGAGTACCTGCAGAAGCGGTCGCGCTTGCATACGTATATACGTCAACGGTAAGTCCCTCAACAAGCTTGGAGGTATCGCTTACCTTTAGAGTTGTGGTAGATGCCGTATTGGTATCCGCCGCGGTAACTGCGCAAAGCACGCCGCTTCCGTTACCGAAAAGCGCACGGCTGAGATTCCATTCCGCAGAGCGATAGCTTCCCTTGATCTCCTGATCCAGCGCGTTCAGCATTGCGGAAACGTTTGAGGAAGCAAGCTGAACAGTCTTATTGGAGATCTGGATATCAACGTACATATCCACGGCATCGATGCTGAATTCCGCGTAGCGCTGTGCTCCGGAAACGGGAGTTGCAACACCCTCCGCACCGAACCCGAAGCCGCCGTTAATACCGATTGGAGCGGCGCACTTTATGGTATTGTTGGTAAGGGGAACTCTCTTTATCTTTTCAAGAAACGGGGAGGGGCAGGTGGATATCTGGTTTACCAGCGCAGGCTGGTACTTATCCTTGAGTATGGCTTCTACCTGAGTGAGTATCTGTGACATTTGTTCTTTTCTCCTTTAATTATTTATTCCAAAATAGCCGTAGGCCTCTTTTCTGGCCTCGTTAAGGTTTTTGGGTGCATTTTTTACAGCCGCAGGCATGGATGCCGCGCCCTTGGATGCCGAATGCGCCGGATATTCGCGGTTTTTTTCCGCTATCTCAGCCGTGCGTATGCTCTCGTAAAGCTTTACAGCCTCGCTGTTTTCCATAAGAGCATCAACAAGCTCGCGCGGAGTAGGCTTTTTTGTTTTCTTCGCCGCGGCCTCGGCGCCGAGGATGACGAAATACGCTACCTGATATCTATCGCGCGCGCCTATGGCTTCAAGCTCAGGAAAATCCGAGAGCAGCTTTTCCATACGCGGAAGCATCTCATCAATATTTACGAATCTGCCATCCTTTTTCATAGTCTCTACAGCCGCAGTCTTCTCTGCCTCCGCATTATCGTTTTTATCTTCGGCTGTTTTATTGTCCTCTTCCTCCGTCATCTTTTTAAAAAGAGAACGGAAAAAGCTTCGTCTCTCCTTTTCAGAGAGCTTCTCAAGCTCCTTTTTGTCCGGGAGCTGAGTTTTTTCGGTATTACTGTTCATCCTTTTTTCCTTTCGTTTCTTTTTGCTTCGCTTCCGAGAGGCGCTTTGCGTGCATTGCGATATGCTTATCAAAATCTCTGCAAAGGGCAGGCTCCTTTTTTCTTAGCTCCGCAAAGCTCTGCTGAAGCGCAAATTTAGAATGCTCCTCCAGATGCAGTGCATCATCATCGTAAAGACCCGGCTCGCCTATACCGTCGGCACTAAGCATGGCATTTTCTCGTCTTGCGTTCTTTGAGTGAAGCTCGCCCGAGGAAAGCAGTTCGGAATAGCATCCGAGGCGCATAAGCTCAAGCGCACGTCTACGTGTCGCGGCGGGTACGTTTCCGTTCTCGTCGTTGAAAAGACCGAGCTTGAGTGCGTTAAAGAACTCCTGTTTTTGTGCCTCCTCGCCGTATTTGAGCTCGTTTTCCGTTTCAAATGCAACATCGTACGAGTTTATGTCCGTTGCGCTCCAAACAAACGCCCCGCCTCTCTCATCGGCACCCACACTGTCGATGACACGGCTTCCCGCCGCACAGCGCTTGAAGATACCGAGCCAAAGCTGTGCCAGCTTTTTAACGGCATCCCTTAGATTGTCTCCCGTAAGCGAGATGCGGGTTGCATCTATCTGCTGTAATTTTTCGATCGCCTTACCGCTCATTATTCCGGTTGGGGTGTTACCCACAACCGTCATCTGCGATACGCCGGCAGTGTACTCCATCTCGCGCTGAAGGCTTTCGCATTCAAGCCTTACCTCCCCGGAAATATCGGGGAAATTCAGCGGTGTGGGTGCGCCGCGCTCGGGGTTATACTCAACCACCTTGCCCGGCATTACACCGCAATCCTCAAGGCTCTCCATATCCGCAACGCTCCCCTCGGGAACGAGCAGAGGATTTGCCGCAAGTGTGCGGATATGGTCGTGGAGCTTGTTTTTCACGCCGTTATAGGCGCGCTGTAAGGGTATAAGCTCTGCGATCACAGACTTACCGAAGAACTGCCCAGGCACGTTTTTACACTTTACGCAGCAAACGGGAATTGTATCATAGCAAAGCTTGCCGTAGTGCAAAACTCTGTCCCCCGCGGCGATAATAAGCCTTCCTCCGGGGTGATCTCTGCCCGGACGTTCGAACCACGTAAGAAGGCGCACGCTGTTTTCTGCTTTGCGGTACGTAAGCGCGAATGCCGACGAAATACCGTGCCCGTATCCTCCTCCGCTCTGCACGGGTGTAAGCGCAAAGGTATCAACCGTTCCGCCTTCAAGGCGTACACCGTACAGCTCGTAAAGCTCATCGGCAGTGAGCACCTGTTCGATAAGCAGAGAACGCTGATCCTCTATATCCTGCTTATATATGCTTTCGGGATATACCTCATAAGGAGTAAGCAGTCCGTAGCGAAGCTCACCCTCGCGCACGGGAATGCCCTTTTCGCATCCTATCACCCTGCCGCCTTCCTTATCCCACCAAGAAAGGATGAAAGCGCTTCCGCAAAGCTCGCACCACTCCAGAAGCATATTGCGCTTTGATTCAAAATCCGAGGATGCGATAAAGCTTTTAAGGAGCTTTGTCGATATTCTTGCCTTTTCCTCGTCCTCCGGCTCGTCGGTCTGGGGACGCACGGTCATTGTGTACTTCAGCTGCTTCAGATTCGCGATACGGGATTCGATAAGAGGTGCTATGCGGTTATACGCTCCGCGTGCAGTTCCCTCCTCCGTCTCGAATATTTCTCCGTTTGCGGGATTGATGTCGCAATACTGATGCCCCGACTGGAAATTTGCATTCAGTATCCACTGCAATTCCAGCGGTCTTCGCTCCTCCTTACGGCGCGAAAGCTCGCTTTCAAGCATCCCTATGATGTCCTCGGCATAAAGCTGGCGGCCCTCACCGTCTCTGTCAAGCGGTTTTTCAGCATTTACATCAGAGGTCTGCTTTTTCATCTTGCTTTCCTCCCTTTGCGGCGGTCTTTTTATCGGCGGTTGTCAGCGCACCGTGAAGCGCCGCCGCGGCGGCGAGGCACTCCTTGCAAAGGAAGATACTTCCCGTAAGATCTTTGGATTTGGAAAGCAGATAGCTTTCCCTTGCGCCGCAGCCGGGAACACTGCAGATGCGCTTTGTTTTTTTGGTTACGTAGCTTTTCATTTTCTCCTCCGGCTAACGGCGCATAGCGCCGCGCCTGCATCTTTCAATGGTCTTTTTTCTGTGCTCCTCCTCCCAGCTCACCGTACGGAGAGATTCGCTCTTGCGCGTTCTCTGCATTGCGAGATAACGGAAGGCATCACAGATATGAGTTATGTCGTGCGGAACGGTGGATGCATCGCAAGGATCTCTTGCATCGCGCAAAAGCGCCGGCAGACAGCGTATCAGTTCCCTGCAGGTAGAAAAGATACGCACCCCCTCCTTTGCGGCAAGAAGCTCCTTTATCTGCATCCAGCCTTGAATACGGTCGTTGTTTGCACGGGAAAGTATCAAACCGTTTTCGCGGAATATCTCCGCCATGGATTTTCCCGTGTCCTTCTGTCTGTTCCACATATCCGGCGGCGCGGCGGTTTCTTCAATGCGCTCCCCCTCCGAGAGGCTCACTATCTCCTTTGCCGCCTCGCTTACGATAAGCTCCGGCCGGCAAAGCTCGCGGTATACGTAAACAGTGCCGTTTTCATCAACTGCCGCCCAGAGCACTGCAAGCATATCCAGGCCATAGTCAAAGGCGCGGTACCTGCGCCAATGCGTCGGTATAACGAACGGTTCGACCGTATGCCTTTCACGCGAGAATTCGGGAAAATACTGCCCTGCGAATACGTCCCAGTCTCCGTCAAGCCACGCCCTTCTCAGATCGTGGGGCAGGTTTTCAAGAGAGCCGAGGTACTCACGGTCGGTAGCAAGCAAGGGCAGATTGTCCCTCACTCCTGCGCGAATGAAGGTATAATCGCTAGGATCCTCGCCATCCTTATATACGCGGTCTACAAACAGTCTTTTGACCCAGTTATGCCCCGGACCGCCCGGATTGCAGGTCAGATAAAACCTTTTAGGAAATTCGTTTGCACCTCGAATGGATGCAGAGATAAAGCGGAATTGGTATTCCGTAAACTGGGTAGCCTCGTCCATGAATATCACATCGTATTCCACGCCCTGATATTGGGTAAGGTCGCTGTCCGAGGCGCAGTAGCCGAACTTGATTCGCGAGCCGTTTTTAAATGTAAGACTCTTATCCGAGTCACGGTAGACTGCAACGCCCGCCGTCTGCACCGTCAGCTCCTTGATGTGATTTTCATATACCTCGGGGTAGGTACGGCGAATGATAAGCACCCTGATACGGGGATAGTTCATACATAGCAGTATCGCCTTCATCCTTACGGCAAAGCTCTTGCCGCCGCCGCGTGAGCCGCCGTAAGCAACGTAGCGCGTATCTGCCTCAAGGAACTTCTGCTGTGCGCCGAAGGGACGGGGCAAGGTCAGCTTCACCTTGCGTACTCCTTTCCTTCTTCAAAGCAGATAACTATCTCGTCATCCTCGTCCTTTTCCGAGGGCTCGTCGTCATAGCCGCAGAGGCGGTTGGCAGCCTCTATCGCCTTTGTCGCGGCATTGGCGGCACTGGGATTAAACTTAACTTCGCTTATCTCCCCATCGTCATCCGTTATCTCCTGCCGCGCAGCTTCGATGGATACGTTCACCACCTGCTTCAGTCCGCGCAGAGCATCCGAGCGCGTCCATATCCTACGCAGCTCCTCGCGCTCCTTTTCTTCGGGAGCCTTTCGCCTTCTTTTTGACGTTTCTTTGCCCGTTTCCGCCTTTTTCTCACAGTTTTTTGCCGATATTTTCATCCCTCATTTCCTTGATCTTTTCCGACCGCATTATAAATGTAAACCCAAATTTTCGTGCAAATCGTGCAAGTTGAAAATTTTTTCAAATTTTTTTGCAGAGAACAAAAGAGGCCTAAGCCACCAACGTTATTAAGTTAAGCAACCGCCGTCATCCAAGCAAATCTCGCAAAGCGAGATAGACGCGACCGCAGAGAGCCGCCTCCAAAGGAGGCGATGATACGAGCGGAGAGTTCGCAAAAAGATTCTTCGCTTCGCTCGAGAATGACATTTGCGAACTCGCAGCGAAGGATCTCGCGGTTGGCATTTTCCTTAACTTAATAATAATGAGCAAGTCCCCCGCATAAAAGAAAAATCCCTGTGAAACTCACAAGGATTTTATCTGTCTTCTATTTTGTACAATCGGGGATCATCGGTCCTGTTAAGCAAATAATCTACGGATACTCCGTGATAATCCGCTATTTTAATAAGCGTCGACGTCGGTATATCAATATCCCCGCGCTCATAATTACTGTACACTCGCTGACTGCAGGAGAGTATCTTTCCCATTTGAGTTTGTGTCAGATCCTTGTCCTCGCGCAGATCGCGTATCCTCGGGTAATATGGCACCGTCATCCCCCCTCATACACCATTTTACCCAATTATATTATAGAAAGTTTTTCGCTATTGACTTTTAGAGATTATTCCCGTTATAATATTTGTAGTTTTAGTAGGATGTTCGCAATGATGTATTCTATTAACGCAAGGAGAGAAGACTATGAAAGCAATGGTCAAATCTATTATTTTACTGCTACTTTGTTCAATTATGTTGGGAAGCTGTATAACGCAAACATCACGTCCGTCAGAAACAATAACACAAAATACTGCAACCAACGCCTCTGTAACAACGAACACGCCCACAACTACCAAGGCTCCATCCACGACCGCTCCTGCAACCGAGCCCCCGGTTACAGAACCACCCGTTACAGAATGTGTTCATAATTGGAGCGCATGGGAAACGGAAATAGAGCCATCCTGCAAGGAGGAGGGATCCTCTAAACGTACTTGTTATGCATGCAAAGAATCAGAAACCAAATCCATTTCTATGATAGATCACGAAATAGGAGACTGGGTGTACGAAGAAACGCAAAAGCACAGAAGCTGTGTTATGTGTAAAGGCGAAACGGAGACTAAATACTATACTTATGATAAAGCAACGGAATACAGATTGGATTCGGAAGGCTATTACATAGACAAAATACGTCTCTATTCATCACGTGATAACAAATATGTCTACTCCAACGCAATCCTCACTCCCGCTGGCAAACCATCCTTTGTTTTCAGTGATCTAGATGAAATAGTACTATTTGAAAGTGGATACGCAATTACTAAAACCAAAAACATGTATATACAGCCTGAAGCTGATTACATATATGAAGTAGTTGACAGAAACGGCAATATCATCGTATCCACAAAAGACCTCGACGTAAGCGGATTGGGTTTGGCCAACAAAAAAGACAACGCATTACGTTTCTTCAGAGAAGGTTTTCTGTTTGTCTACACACAAAAGGAAAGCTTCAACGGAACAAAATACGAAGTTGGCATTTATAATTACGATAATGGCAGCTGGGTGGTTCCATTATCAGAAAACAATCCCGTTATTTCATCAGGATATGCGTGTAATGTTTATGAATTTGAATCAGGGATCAGTTATGCCGGCGAAAACTGCCTTATCATTGATATATCCGGTCCCCAATATACACACGACCAATGCATTTACAACTTCTCATTAAACAAAGTTTTCTACTATGATTCCGAAGCTAGCAGCGATTGGCGTGTAAGCTATCTAATTCCCGAACTTTCCTTCAGCAACGGTGTTTGCTATAAAATGTACGATGCCTATTTCTACGAGTTTCACACCGACGGCACTCTAAAAAAAGAAAAAGCAATTACAAACAACTTCATCGGTGCACAATCCAATTTCGGATTTTTCAAAAATAATGACGATATTATTTATATGTTGCTCGACAGCAAACTGGTCACAAGCACAGGAAATATCGTTCGCAACTTTGAAAGCGAAAACATCAATATAGCAAATGCGTGCCACGTAGGTGAAGGCAATTGGCTTGTACTCATTAAAAATGACCAAGGCTCAATCTATTACTCTATAATTGATATTACCGGCAGTTTTCTGTTTGAGCCTGAAAAAACAAATGCCGTTTATGTTAGTTTTAACGGATACGGGATAAGCAAAAACAAATATGACAACGATCCAAGCGGTTTGCACATAACAATAGACATAAACGGAAAAGTACAGTAACTGTCTTTCCATACGCATCAAACTACTTCTCAAATCATAACCACCAGCACTGCTGGTGGTTTTTGTTTTGCAATCAAAAAACGCAATTCCCTTACGGGAATCGCGTTTTTCAATATTTATTTCAAACCGAGAACATAACCTTCTCGTTATCAAACATCCTCGTCAGCAGGTAGACGAGCACGCCCATAACGGCGAGGTTTACGCCGCAAGTGATTGCAATGTTTATGGGATCTGCGGCAAAGGAGAATATCGCGTTCATACACTGGGCGCTGTTATAAAGCGGTATACAGTACATTACGGGATTTGACGGCGCCGCGCCAAGCATTGCAGTAACGCCTATAAGCATATTGAGTATCATAACGGGGGAGAGCGCAGTTCCCGCCTCCTTAACGCTCTTTGCAAATGCTGATATGCAGGAGATAAGGGCAACGAGTAGCAGCACGGTGGATACGATAACGCATCCCAGCATCAGATAATCCGTAATGCCGTAAAAGCTTGCATCCACGTTTACGCCCGTTTCCTCAAAATTCATCAGTTTAGGAAGCGCAAGCACGGTTCCGACGGTGCTGGAAACACCTGAAAGAACCGCTATAACACCGAGGCTGAATATCTTGCCGAGCGCAAGATGCGAGCGCTTCATAGGTGTGATAAGCAGGGTTGCAATGGTGCCGCGCTCCTTTTCGCCCGCGATGGATTCGGGCGCGACTGCCATACAGCCGGAGAACATAAACATCATCAGCAGCATCGGCATCATCATAGCAAATATCTGTCCCGCCGCCGCCTCTTCGCTTGCAAGGTCGTACCTATCGTCACCTACGTTGATATCAAAGAGATTGGTCACAGAGCTTTCATATCCGTCAAGCACCGCACTTACCGTCTGAAACGCACTGAAGGATGCGGCATCCGCGGAGTTATAGTAAAGCGCGATAACGGGCGCATTTCCGCTCGGCTGAGCCGCACCGCCGAAGAGCTTATCCGCACCATCGGGGAACACCATAAGTAAATCTGCCTCGACGTCGGTTATATACTGCTTGTATTCGTCAATCTGCTCGGCTCCAATGCTTATTATATCGCCGCCTATTGCCGCTTCAAGCATCGTTTCGGCATTTCCGGGCATATTTACGGTATAACAAACGGGAACGTAGCTCTCATCGGTACCGAACATATCACCCATCGCGCTTCCCATAAAGGAATAAACGAGATAGATAAGCAGACCCGGCAGGAGAATAGATGTGAACACAAGGCGTCTGTCACCGAAGAAGCGCGCAAATTCCTTGCGCATTATTGCCCATATCTTATTGTTTTTCATCTTTCCGCCCCCTTTACAGTTTTGTAAAGCTCAAAGAAGCGATCCTCAAGGCTCATACCTCCGCAGATAGCGGAAAGCGAATCGCAAGCCTGCATTTTACCGTCGATGATGATGCCCACTCTGTCGCACAGCTTTTCCACAAGGCTGAATATATGTGTTGAGATCATAACGGTCTTCTGTTCCGATTTCAGATCGAGCAGAAAATCCGTAACCGTTTTTGCAGTGATGATATCAAGTCCGTTTGTCGGCTCATCGAAGATAACAACGTCAGGGTCGTGCACAAGCGAGATCACAAGGGATGCCTTCTGCTTCATACCCGTAGAAAGATTTGCAACCTTAACCGCGGCAAATTCGTTAATGCCGAAGCGGCGGAACATTTCCGCCTTTCTTGCCCTTGCCACGTCTGCGGGAACACCGTGCAGGTCGGAAAAGAAATCAAACAGATAATCAGGTGTAAAGAACTGTTCAAGCTTTAATTCACTTGTTAAAAAGCCTATCTTGGCGCGCACCTTATCTGGTTCTTTAACTATGCTCGCCCCGTCCACAAGCGCATCACCGGATGTCGGTTTTATAAGAGTTGAGAGCATGCGCAGGGTAGTCGTCTTTCCGGCACCGTTTGGGCCTAAAAGACCGAATACCTCACCCTCGTATACGGAAAATATCAGATCATTTGCAGCTATCTTCACCTTTTCATTTGTGTTGTTCAACTTCTGCTGCTTTTTGCTGAGGGCAAATTCCTTTGTAAGCCCCTGCACACTAATTAGTTCCCTTGGCATAATAGATACTCCTTTGTAGCGTAATAGCACTCTGTATTACATATAGGGTCTTCTCCAATGTCATGAAGTTAAGATATACTCGCCGCTTACCGTCCTCGGGCGGAATACTCGGTAAAGTGAACCACAACCCTGTCTTCGTACATGTAATTATAATCTTTTTCGCCTATAAAGTCAAGACAAAGCAAGAACGGCTGGCTTACGCCCAATGCCAACCGTTCTCTTTGAGTTCATCAAGAAATAGAAATGTCCCCTGGGTTCGGATTTATTTTACACAAGGAACCGTACCCTGCGTTAAATAAGTAATAATACCTTATTCCCTGCTCGCTCGTCAAGCTTGTGCGGAACTTTGCGGAGATTCTTGTCAGTCCATAAGACGGGGGACGGTTAAAGCAGTTTTACAGAGAAAGAGGGAATCAAAACATGGGGCTTATACGACAATATAGTTGCTTCGATATATTTTTCGATATCCAAAATAGTATTGGTATCGAAAAACTCGCACTCTATCATTGTTTCGCCATAATAATAGCCTTCATTGATTGGGTCAATTGGTCCACCGGCACCTAATGTTGGTGTTTCATTGCCTCTCTCAGAGAGTAATAAATGCTCCCACCAAAGGATATTTTTTACATAATAACCGCTTGAATACAAAAATCTTAAAAAATCTCTCCAATCCGAAACAATGATATCGTGAGTTTCATCTGCAATTTTAACAATGCGATTATGTTTTAAATATTCGTTCAATTGTTTCATTATTTATACCACCTTATACCATCATCAACAATCCAACTAGTAAGACAGGGTAAGACAGGGGATAAGACAGGGTAAGACAGGGTAAGACAGGGGACGGTTCTATGTCTTACGGGCAAGACAGGGGACGGTTCTAAGACAGGGTAAGACAGGGGACGGTTCTATGTCTTACGAGTGAACCAACCTTTTAAGACAGGGGACCGTCCCCTGTCTTATCCCCTGTCTTATAGGCGAAAGCCAACCGTTCTCTGGAAGTTATTTGGCACACAGAACCGTCCCTCTGCGTTCCATTACTTGTTATGCTTTTTTCTCCACGCCTCAAGCGCAATAGATGCATCCAGGTATTGTACACCATTGGGATTATCCTCGC
>JAZQJQ010000148.1:0-4655 GCA_045541735.1 Eubacteriales bacterium | reverse complement strand
CTCGGGTCCGATATCACCGAGTCCGAGAACTGCGGTACCGTCGGTAATAACTGCAACAAGATTGCTGCGGCGGGTGAGCTCGAAGGACTTGTTAACATCGCCGTTTATAACCATACAAGCCTCTGCAACACCCGGGGTATAGCAAAGAGAAAGATCCTCTCTTGTTTCTGCGGGACAACGGGTGATGACCTCGATCTTGCCCTTCCATTCGTAATGCTTTTTGAGTGATTCCTGTCTGATATCCATAATAGAACTCCTTTGCGCTGTGCGCTGAAATAATTAGCTGTGCTTTTTGTTTGCAAAAAATCTGTACCAGGAAAGGGCAACGGATAATAAATTAAATATCTCCGTGACGATCCCCGCTATAGCAAAATTGAAGATGTTATACGCAAGCCACATCGGGCAGCATATAAAGAAATTGAGTTTGCGGATAAATTTTGCATCTGCGTTCCATATCGCGTACGTAAATACTATCATTGCAACGCTCGGAATAAGCGAAACGATTCCCGCATACGTAACGGCGCCCACAGCGGCAAATGCCGCGCAGAATGCCCAAAACCATACGGAAGCGAAGGGGGTTCTTCCCTTCCTCTCACCGGGCAGGATACCGTTTTTATCGCGAAAATAGACAGCTATGCGCAGTACGGCACCGAGAACGTTGCAAATACATCCCGCATAAGCACCTAAAAAAACGAACTGCAGTGCAAACAGTACGCTTGACAGCGTTTGCATAACAAGCAGCTTGCGCACGTCCTTGAACTGAAAGGACGCAACGATGATGCAAGCGGCAACGGTACCGAATATCTGGGAAATGAGAAAAGACATTTTTTACTCTTCCTCTTCTTCCTCATCCGCAGGTTTGACCATAACGGAAAGCTTCATAACGCGCATATCCGCCATTTCGGATACGAGGATAAAGAGGTTTTTATATTCAAAGCTGTCACCCTCATGCGGATCGCCCTCAAGCATTTCGATCGCCCATCCGCCGACGGTGGTGTAATCCGATTCAAAATCTCTTACGCTGATATCAAGCGCTCCGAAGAAATCGAACACGCTCATATCTCCGGAGACCTCGTACGAATTTTCACCCGTAGAAACAAGGTCGTCCTTTATCTCGTCGCTCTCGTCCCAGATCTCGCCGACGATCTCTTCAACTATATCCTCAATGGTGACAAGTCCGAGAGTTCCTCCGTACTCGTCCGTAACTATGGCAAGGTGGAGCTGACGGAGACGCATCTGCTTTAACGCTGCGGGAAGCTTCATTGCCTTATGGAAGAAGCACGCATCCACAAGCATATTTGCAATATCAACGTTCTCAATACCGACCTCGGACACCTTTTTGAAGTAGTGGTTGAGGTAGAGAACACCGATTATATTATCAATACTGTCGCGGTATACGGGAATACGGGAAAAGGATGAGGACATTGCCTTTTCAAGTATCTCCTCAGGCTCGTCGTCTATATCCATAGCCAGCATATCGCGGCGGGGGGTAACTATCTCGCCGAGATTGGTCTCGGAAAACTCGATAGCGGACTGCATCATCTCGCTGCTGCTCTCGTCTATAACACCTTCTTCCTCGCTCTTTTCGATAATGCTGACAAGCTCTTCCTCGGTAACGGTGGGCTGATCTGCGGCATTCTTGTTGCCTACCGCCTTGGAAATAAGCTTTACAACGGAAAGAGAAAGGTATATCAGGGGCGAAAATACAAGCAGTATAACGCGCAGGGGTACGCATACGAATTTTGCAAATCTTTCGGGATTGTTATTTGCCACAAGCTTGGGCACTATCTCACCGAAAATAAGTATTATCACCGTCATAATGACAGTGGACATGGTTGCGGCAAGTCCCTCGTCCTTGAATATTTCAAGGAATATAAGCGTAGCGATAGAAGAACAAAGGATGTTTACAAGATTGTTTCCGATAAGCACGCCCGAAAGCATCCAGTCGTACTTGGAGGATATCTTGTAAGCAAGCGCGGCGCGCTTGTCGCCGTCCTCTGCGAGCTTCTGAAGACGCAGCTTATTTACGGCAGTCATCGAAAGCTCTGTGCCGGAAAAGAACGCCGACATACAGATGGTGATAAGCATAACAACGTACTTTATCATTTGCTTACCTCCTCTGCCTCAGCTTCAGCCGCAGATTCTTCCGCGTCGTCCTCGTCGCGGATACTTACGGTAATACGGATCACCCGTCCGTCGTCGTCAACGTCGGTAGCTTCAAAAATAAGATCATCGTATTCGAAGCTCTCGTCCTCCTCGGGCACGTGACCCAGGGTCTCTATCATCCAGGTGTTAAGAGTTTTGGACATTATTCGCTTGTCAGTTACCGTTCTGCCGAGGCGGGTAAAGGTGTCGCCGACGGTAAGACGTGCGTTTACGTCGTAATTATAACCGCCGAGCTTAATGAAGTTTTTGTCAACTACGTCGTCCTCGTCCCAGATCTCGCCCACTATCTCCTCAACAAAGTCCTCAATAGTAGCAATACCGAGAAGTACACCGTCTTCGTCCTTTACAACAGCCATATATATCTTAGCGATACGCATAGTGTCAAAAAGCTCACGCACGGGGGTATCGGGGGAAACAACGAGCGGCTGATACATAAGCGAGCGCAGATCCGTCGTTTCCTTGTTTATGTAATTCTTTAAAAATGGTCTGATAGGCAGAACTCCGACGATATTGTCGGCATCTCCCTCATATAGTGGAAGTCTGGAGTGGCGTGTTTTACGCACTATATCAAGCATCTCTGCTTCGGTTAAGGAGATATCGATAAGCTCAATGTCCTCTCTTACCGTCATAACGTCGCTGACCGAAGTCTCGGAAAACTCCATAGCAGACTGCAAAAGCTCGCTGCTCTCCTCGTCAAGCACACCCTCTTCCTCGCCGGTCTCAATAATGGTCACAAGCTCTTCTTCGGTATACGTCGGCTCCTCGTTTTTAGGGAAGAGGCGAACGAGAATATTGGAGATGCTTGAAAAAAACCATACGAACGGGGTAAGGACCGTCATTAAAAATCTAAGCGAGGGAGCGAGCGCGCAGGCAAATTTTTCGCTGTTTGCCTTAGCTAAGCACTTGGGTACAAGCTCGCTCGCAAAATACACGATAATAGTTGTAACCACGGTTGCAAGAGTGGTGGCGGTGCCTTGGCCGTATACCTCTCCCCACAGATCGATTCCGATAACGGTGGAAAGCGATGCACATCCGATGTGCATGACGTTAGTACCGATCAGCAATGCGGTTATCGCCTTATCAAAATCAGCAGAAATGCCCATTGCCTTCTTTGCTTTTCTGTCTCCGTCCTCGGCAAGGTTCTTAACACGGATCTTATTCATGCCGGAGAACGCACTTTCGGCAGCCGCACAGTACGCAGCACCGAAAAGGAAGCAAACGTATATCGCCAGCTTCACCCAACTGTCACTGTCCATTTTTAGATATTATCTCCCTTTTTTATACAAAGATTTGTCAAACGGCAGAACTCTCCCATTTAACAGTTTAACTAATATTATATATTGTCACCTTTTGTTTGTCAACCCTAAAATGAACCCGTAGATAAGGTCGTAAAGCTCTCTGCTCCAAACTCCGTCACCATCGTGCTTTGCGCCCTCAACGTTAACGTAATAACACTCACAACCGGCATCCTCCAAAGTTTTGAACATGCTTTCCGACTCCAGCGGAAGCACTATTTTATCCTCGCTTCCGTGGACAAACAGCGTGGGCTGCATTACGCGTTTTTCCTTGAAAACGCGTTCGGGACTCATCTCCTCCATAATGGCAACTCGCTCCTCAAGAGTTCTGTCGTTTCCGCAGAAGGAGGCAGCAAACTCGTTTTTCATCCAATCGTCGGTGCCGCGGATAAATGAAGCAAAGCGCAGCATATCCGTAGGTCCGCATACGGTAACGATACCGCTTACGGCATCGCTCTCATTTGCATACTCCTCAGTCTTGTAGCGTGGGTCATCACCCGTTTGCCCGATAAGAAGAGCCGTGTTTCCGCCCGAAGACGAGCCGCCGAAATACACCTTATCTTTGTCTATGCAGTACTTATCGGCATTAGCACGCAAAAAACGCACAGCAGTCTTTGAATCCTCCAGAAATGCGGGCGCGGGATATCCCTTATTTCTGTCGCGGTGGGTTATCATTGCAACGGCAATCCCCCTCTCCGCAAAACTCGTAAACATTGACAGCTTTGGAAACACGTTCTTGGGAAAAGTCCATCCGCTTCCCTGCAAAAACACAAAAAGGGGATGCTTTGCATCAGTTTCTCGCGGTAAAAGAAGCTGCATCTTGAGCTCAACTCCCGTAGCTGTCGAAAACACTACGTCGGGAACGTAGGTGCTCATATTTCTGTATTTTCTGTTCTCTTTGAGAGTTGTATATCTTTCCATAACTTCTCCTTGGTGCTTTTTGTTTTATTCTAACACAGCCTAAGCGATACTTCAATACAGCGCTTGACTTTTATCCTATTTTTACTATATAATTTAATTAAAAATCGGGGGGTAGAATGATATGAAAATACGTATGGTTACCGCAGCGCTTCTCGTTTTTCTTGCACTCTCTTCCTGCGCACCCAAAACTCCGTCTGTCAATACAGACCTTGTATCAACAGAGGCAAGCGACACCGTCGTCACCGAACCGATCACCGAACCGGTCACCGAACC
>JAZQJQ010000147.1:0-14017 GCA_045541735.1 Eubacteriales bacterium | reverse complement strand
CTCTATCCACTGAGCTAGTAGCGCATCTGCTCATCACAGCCTCAATATGATAACATATGTGTCGCGCAATGTCAAGATAAAAATTGAAAAAAGTTGAAAAAGTTTCTTGTGAGAATTATGGAATAATAAACGATTGCCGTGGAAAGGTAATATAAAAGATTTTTGGAGGATTGTATGATAGAAAATGATACTGTAAGACTTCTGCGAGAATGTGATGCCGGTGCAAAAATGGGAATCGAATCAATTGACGACGTTTTGAGCGAGGTGCGCTCAGAAGGTTTAAAAGCAAAGCTTGAAACCTCCAAGGATACTCATAGCGTTCTTACTTCCGAGATTCACACGGCTCTTCAGCGCTGCGGAGATGATGGCAAGGATCCTAATGTGATGGCTAAGGGTATGTCAAAGATAAAGACCAATGCGAAGCTTGCGATGAAGCATACCGATGCAACTATTGCAGACCTGATGACCGATGGTTGTAATATGGGAGTAAAATCACTTTCCAGATACCTTAATCAATATCCGGCTGCGGACGGTGAAGCACGTTCGATCGCAAAGCGCTTGATAGAGGAAGAGGAAAATCTCGCAAGGGATATGCGTATGTATCTCTGAAATAAAAAAGAATTCCTTGAATTTTCAAGGAATTCTTTTTTATTTGTTGAAAATTCCACGGAATTAGTGTAATATATGTGTTAAACTAACAAAGCAGTAATTTTAAGGAGTTATTATGCAACTCGTACTACTTACAGCCTTTGGCGTTGGCGGGGCGACGGTCGTCGGCGCGCTTATAGGGCTTATATTCAAAAAACAATCGCATCGTTTTGCTGACATCGTGCTTTCTTTTGCCGCAGGCGTTATGCTGGCGGCGGCAGTGCTCGGTCTTATTCTCCCTGCGCTCGAATCGGGAGGGAAATTTGGTATTATAATTACTATTGCAGGTATTTTTGCGGGTGCGGTTTGCCTTAACCTTATCGACAGACTTGTACCTCACCTTCACAAGCTTGCGGGCGGGGAAGAGGAGGCTCACGCAAACGGAAACCTCAGCAAGGTTCTTCTTTTTGTTGCGGCGATCGCGATACACAATTTCCCGGAGGGAATTGCCGCAGGCGTCGGTTTTGGCGGCGGCGATACCTCGCAGGCGCTTATGATCGCCGGCGGTATCGCGTTGCAGAATATCCCCGAAGGTATGGTAATAATTGCACCCTTGCTTGCTGTCGGGGCTTCGTCTAAACGTACGTTTTTGCTTGCCGCTCTTACCGGAGTTGTTGAGATAGTCGGTACCTTTATCGGTTATTTTGCCGTCAGTATTGCAAGCGCAGTGCTTCCGTTTGCGCTCGCCTTTGCGGGTGGAACTATGCTCTACGTAATCAGTGACGAAATGATCCCCGAAACACATTCACACGGTCATGAGCGCGGTGCCACTTACGCACTCCTGGTTGGTTTTTGCGTGATGCTTGTTACGGATTTCTTTCTCGGATAGAATAATGAAAGCCGCCGTTTTCCACGGCGGCTTTCGTTATGCATTTATCGGGGCAGGATCCTTTACATTGACGAAAAGCGAACCGTCCTTCATGTCTACGGTAACAGTGCTTTCGGGCGCTATGTCCTTGGCTATCATCTCTCTTGCGATAAGAGTTTCAACTCTGCTCTGAAGGAAGCGCTTCAGTGGTCTTGCTCCGTAGATGGGGTCGTATGCGGTATCAGCGATAAAACTCTTTGCTTCTTCTGTCAAAACAAGAGTCAGACGGTGAGCGGAGAGACGGAGGCGCAGAGACTCAAGCTGCAGCTCTGTTATTCTGAATATATCCTGCTTTGAGAGCGGCTTGTAGAATACCGTTTCGTCAAGACGGTTGAGAAATTCGGGACGGAAACTGCGTTTGAGAAGCAGATTTACGCCTTCCTTTGCCTCGTCCGTTATCTCGCCGTTTTCGATTCCGTTAAGAATTATATCGGAGCCAAGGTTTGAGGTCAGTATCAATATGGTGTTTTTGAAGTCCACCGTTCTGCCCTGGCTGTCGGTTATTCTGCCGTCATCAAGCACTTGAAGCAATACGTTGAAAACGTCGGGATGAGCTTTTTCTATCTCATCAAAAAGTACAACGGAGTACGGACGGCGACGTACGGCTTCGGTAAGCTGACCCGCTTCCTCATATCCCACGTAGCCGGGAGGCGCTCCGATGAGGCGAGAAACGGAGAATTTTTCCATATACTCGCTCATATCAATGCGTATCATATTTCTTTCATCGTCAAACAGTGCTTCGGCAAGTGCTTTGGCAAGCTCGGTCTTTCCTACGCCGGTGGGACCGAGGAAGAGAAAAGAGCCTATCGGTCTGTCGGGGTCGGCAATACCCGCTCGACTGCGGAGAATGGCATCGCTTACCTTATCCACAGCTTCATCCTGACCTACCACACGTCTGTGCAGTATCTCCGGCAGGCGGAGAAGCTTCTCGCGCTCGCTTTCCATAAGGCGCGATACCGGTATCCCCGTCCAGCGTGCAACTATCTTGGTTATTTCCTCTTCGGTAATGCGGTCGCGCAGAAGCGTTCTTTCACGCTCTCCGGTTTCAGCCTTTTTTTCTTCTTCTTCAAGGTCTTTTTTGAGACGGGGAAGCTTACCGTATTTCAGTTCAGCAGCCTTGTTGAGGTCGTATTCGCTTTGTGCGCGTTCGATATCCGCGTTTGTTTGCTCTATTTCCTCTCGCAGCTTCTGTATCTTTCCGATATCGCTCTTTTCATTCTCCCATTTAGCCTTCATACTGTCAAACTTTCCGCGGAGCTCGGAAAGTTCTGCACGTATCTCTTCAAGATGCGCGAGTGCAAGCTTGTCAGTCTCCTTTTTGAGCGCCGCTTCTTCTATTTCGTGGCGCATAATGTCACGGCGTATCTCGTCAAGCTCTGTGGGCATCGAGTTCATTTCGGTTTTTATAAGCGCGCAGGCCTCGTCAACAAGGTCTATCGCTTTGTCCGGCAAGAACCTGTCGGAGATATATCTGTGAGAAAGAGTAGCCGCGCTTATAAGCGCTTGGTCTTGTATCTTAACTCCGTGGAATACCTCGTATCTCTCTTTAAGTCCGCGCAGTATGGCTATTGTATCCTCAAGCGTAGGCTCAGGTACTGTCACGGGTTGAAAACGTATTTCAAGCGCGGCATCCTTTTCAATATACTTGCGATATTCATCAAGCGTTGTGGCACCGATACAGTGTAGCTCTCCGCGCGCAAGCATTGGCTTCAAAAGATTGCCGGCGTCCATACTGCCCTCGGTCTTGCCTGCGCCTACGATGGTATGCAATTCGTCGATAAAGAGTATTATCTTGCCATCGCTTTCCTTTATTTCGGTAAGCACAGCCTTCAATCTTTCTTCAAATTCTCCTCTGAATTTTGCGCCGGCGATAAGCGCCCCCATATCAAGGGAAAATACTGTGCGGTCGCGCAGATTTTCGGGTACGTCGCCGCGCACTATACGCTGTGCAAGGCCCTCGGCTATTGCGGTTTTTCCTACGCCCGGCTCGCCGATCAGGCAGGGATTGTTCTTGGATTTACGGGAAAGTATGCGGATAACACTGCGTATCTCCTCGTCGCGTCCGATGACCGGATCAAGCTTTTGCGCTTTTGCAAGCGAGACGAGATCTTGGCCGTATTTTTTCAGTGCATCGTAGCAGTCCTCGGGCGAATCGCTGTCCGCGCGTCGATTTCCGCGTACCGCTTTGAGCGCAGCAAGAAATCCTTCCTCGGTTATTCCGAATTCACGGAATATCTCTTTTGTTTTTCCCGATGCTGTTTTAATAAGCGAGAGCATAATATGCTCCACGGATACGTAGCTGTCGCCCATTTTTTCAGCGCATTTTTCCGATTCTGCAAGAGCTTTTGCAAGCTCCGCGCTTACATCGCTTCTTGCCCCTCCGCTTACGCGGGGAAGCTTTTGTATCTCTTCAAGTGTGCGGTCAACGAACTGCGTTCCGTTTGCGTTCATTGATATAAAAAGCTGGCGGATAAGTCCTTCCGCAGGCTCCGCGAGCGCATACATTATGTGCAGGGGTGTGATATTGGGATTCCCGTATTCTGCGGCAAGGTTCTGTGCAGCCTCAAATGCTTTTATAGTGTTCTTCGTAAGCTTTTCTGCATTCATTTTTATACCTCCTTAAAGCGTGTTCGTTTTGCTTTTCAAGTAATTCAGGTAGTAGACCTCGACCTCGCGGGCGGCACGTGAGGGAATATCAAGATCGGAAAAGAAAATTCGCATTGCTCCGTCTATTGCTCTGATGTAGTCAGCTATTGCGGTTCCAAATTCCTCTGCGCTGAGCGTTCTTTGCAGGTGAAGCGGCTTTGAGTAACGCCCATCAGACGATACAGAGCCGCACCGTCCCGTGTTGTGGGTCTCGAGTGTTGACCATATAATATAAAACGCGGTCAGGCACTCTATGAGCGCCGCGCTCTTGCTTCTCAGTGATATTCGTAAAACTCCCGCTTCGCCATCGCTTTGCGGCTCCTTGTAAAGCTCCAGAGTGTATTTAAGCGTTGGATTGTACTTATAAGCTATGGGCGCTGTAAGCGAAAACATCGAAACGGACGGCTGAGAGGCTATGCGGTACTCGCCTGCGCCTCGTATCAGCGTTTCAAGTGTGCTGAAAACGTCTGCCATACGTCTTTCCGGTGTAACGTAGCACACCTTCTCCGCGAGGATATTATTGATAAGCGCCGAGCGGCTTATACCCATTGAATACGCCATACGGTCGATGCCTTCAATTACAGCATCTGACAAAACGAGGGAATATATACTTTTTTTCATAACCTCACCGTCCTTTTCGTTCTGATTGTATCACGGATATAATAATTTGTCAACACGATTATATAAAAACGTTTACAAAATTTAAAGTTTATGCAATTCTGTTGACACAAATTTCGACAATATATATAATATGTATTATATGAGTGTTTTATATATTTAAAAGAGAGGAGTATGTTCGTGAAAAGAATACTATCTGCTTTTCTTGCTGTGATCACTCTCTGCTCCTGCTCAGCCTTGAGAAATGAAGCAAGCGTTGAGAACTTTCTCAGCGAGGCTGTAATAGCCGATCACGGAAACTATTATTCCTCTTCTGAAAGCTTTGTCAAGATAATTACTATGCTTACGGATGACGGAACGGAACTTACACCTTTTTCCGATCCTAAGACTGTGTCTTCTGTTTATAGAGATAGGATACTGTCTTATCTTGTTAGCACCGGTTATTCCAAATATACGGGCAACACCGCGAAAATAACCGAGGCAGAAAAGAAGTATCCGAAAACACGTATATCCGTACTTGTTCCGTACGAGGATTTTGAGTATATCGTTTACTCCTCATTCGGCGGAGGAAGATCTGTTTCTCACACCGACGGCACCGTATTTACAAACCTTTCAAAGGTAGAGGGTTATACGGCGGTCGGTCAGGTCAAAGTGTCAAGTGCGAAGGTAGAGATAAACGGTGTTAAGGAAACGGATAACACTTTCATAGTAAGCTTTTACACTGTTTTCCGAGGAGAGTACTCTCCGCTTTACAGAGGTGTTTTCGTAAAAAGAGACGACGGCTCTGTGTATCTCGGAAAGCTCGAGAGGATTGCGGATAAAAAAATAACCGTACCCACCGGTGCGGAGATACGGAAAGATCAAGATGAGGAAAAATAAGGAATTTACGGTTTGCCGCGCCTGCGGTGCGGAGATAGCAATAAACGGTACGGTTCTTTGCTGTGAAGAATGCGGTGCAAGATCGCTGTTTTCCATAGATGCGGATAAAGAACTGAAGGAGCATTATGCGGATGCTTTCCGTTATCTCAGCCGCGATGATTTCTACAGCGCAATTAGGCTGTTCGAGGCAATAATCAAAACAGCCCCGTCTGCTGCGGCTCATTTCGGTGCTTTTGCGGCGAAGTACGGTCTTGGTGCCGACAGAGAGCACATTACAGGCAACATCATCCACTCCTGCAAACGCAGGAATACCGCTGACCCGATGAAGGATGAAGATTATCTTGCCGCACTTTCCTATGCGGATAATGCGGAAAGGTCGTTTATAAACGATGCAGCAGAATTTATCTGCGGTGAGCAGAAAAGGTTGGAAAAAGAGGAGCGCGAAGCGGCTCGGAAGCAGGGAGGCGATTTAATCGAGAGCGGTCTTTCTCCGGAGTTTGAGGCGGCTCAACGAAAAGCCGAGGAAGCCGAGCGTAAAAAGGCAGAGGAGGCTAAGCGCCTTTCTGAAGAGGAAGCGCGCAGAGACTCCGCACGCAGGGCACGTATTGAAAAGGCAAAAAGACAAGCGCGGGTCGGAAAATTTGTGAAAATAACACTTGTTGCGGCCGTTTCACTAACCCTTATAGCTCTTGCGGTGTTAAAGCTTATTATTCCTGCGGTCAACTATTCAAAGGCGGTAAAGAGCTACGAAAACGGAGATTATGCCGCAGCGGCAGAAAAGTTCCGTGAGCTTGGCGGCTACAAGCGCAGCGAGGGATATCTTTCCACCGTTCCTTTTTACGGTCTCAATGAGGGCGATGAGGTCACGTTCGGTAAATACCACTACCATAACGGTGTTGCAAAGTACGGTATAGAGTGGGTAGTGCTCGAAGCTGATGATGAGAGTGTGTTGCTCATTTCAAAATACGTGCTTGACGTAAAAAAATATAACGAAAAGCATACTTCCGTTACTTGGGAAACAAGCGATCTGCGCGCATATCTTAACGGAGAGTTTCTTGCCGGAGCTTTCAGCGCTTCGGAGCAGAAGCAGATAATGACGGTAAGGCTTGAAAATCCCGACGTTCCTTCCCAGGGGACTCTCGGCGGTGAGGATACCGAGGACAAAGTGTTCGTCCTCTCGAACGTTGAAGCGGAGAAGTATCTTGTAGGCAAGGAGTACGTCTACGGCATACCAACTCCATACGTTAATTCCGTAGGTGTTTATCTTGACGAAGAGGGAAATACCGGCAGGTGCTGGTATTGGCTTCGTTCGCCGGGTTCAAGCCAAAGCAGCGTTTCAAAAATCGATTATGACGGAACGGTAAATTACCGCGGAACGATGGTCGATTATTCAAAATACGGAGTTCGTCCCGCGATCCGCGTTTCAGTGGAAAAGATTGGGGTCTTGATAGATTAACAGAGAAGGCTGTGTAAAAAACACAGCCTTCTTTTTTCGTGTTATATGTCTTCCGAAATTATGCGAAGATTGGAATTGAATTTTTCAAGCGTGCGGTAGAAAACCATAAGTTCTTCGTCGCTGATTCCGCTTCTGGCCTCTTTTTGTATCCTCTGTTCAATTCCAAGGATCGTCTTGGCAAGAGAAACACCCTTTTCCGTAAGAAAGATACGTGAGTTATAATTACCGCGCTTTGTTCCTCCGCCCTGCGCAATAAGTATATATCCCTTTTTATGCAAATCACTGAGCTCGCGCGAGACAAGCGAACGGCTGATCTTGCCGTTGGAGGCGAGTTCTGCGGCGGTCAGACCTTCAGGATGGGAAAACAGGTCAGAGATCCAAAACACGTGAACGCTTTTTACTCCGAGTATGGGCGCGGTTGAAAGCTTGATCTTTTGTATGTTCTTATGGATGCCGTCAACCAGGTGTATGAACCTATTAATGCGTTCCGAGCCCATTGTGCTTCGTCCTTTCTCAGTCAATGCTTCTGTTAAGCTTGAAGCGTTGGATCTTTCTGAGGGTGTTCTTGGGGAACTCCTCGTTTCTTATCTTGATAAGACCTATCTTCTTATAGGGAGTAGCGGTGCGGTTGTATTCATCTACAGCGCTCTTCATATATTCCTTGATATCTTCGATACCGTTTTTATCGAAATACTCTTTATCGGGGAATATCTCAGCAACGATGACGTTGTTCTCGGGCCCTTTTTTGCTTTCGCCCTCGTATACGATTATCTCAAGCACACCCGGTACCGCACAAAGCGCGGTCTCGATCTCCTCGGGATAAACGTTCTTACCGTTTGCAAGAATGATAAGGTTTTTAAGTCTTCCGGTAATATAGATAACGCGGTCGCTGTCCATCTTGCCGTAGTCGCCGGTGCGGAAGTAGCCGTTTTCATCAAATGCCTCGGCTGTAGCTTCAGGGTTTTTATAGTACCCTTTCATTACGTTGGGACCCTTAACGCGGATCTCGCCCTCGCCGTCTTCATTTTTATCAGCTATATAGACGTCGTCAACACGTATGGCAACACCGACAGATCCCTTGTTCTTGTGTTCTTCGGTATTAACCGATATAAGGGGGGAACACTCGGTGATCCCGTACCCGTTGAGCACGTTGATGCCCCAACTGTCGAATGCATCGAGTATATCCTCGGAAATGGGAGCGCCTCCTGAGATAACTGTGTGAAGATTTCCGCCAAAGGATGAAAGAACAGAGGAGAACATCTTGCGACGTATGTCAATGCCTCTTTTGCGCATTGCGTCACTTACTTTCATCATATTACGGATCATCTTTTCCATTCCGCGATCTTTTACGGTTGCCCAGATCTTGCGGTAGAAGGTCTCAAGATAAAGGGGAACAAGTACAAGATGGGTGGGTTTTTCGGCCTTCAGCTCCTTAACGATGTAACGCAGACCTGAGGAGAGATACAGCTCTGCGGGAATACAGATGTGTCCGAGAATGTTGATAGTAGAGCCGTAGGTATGGTGTGGGGGAAGCACTGCGATGGATTTGTCACCGCAGGAATCTGCAATATATTCAACGGCACATCCAAGATCGGAAAGGATGTTCTTGTGGGTAAGCATAACGCCCTTGCCTTTGCCCGTGGTACCGGAGGTGAATACTATTTTTGCAACATCAAAAACATTTATCTCACACTCGTCAAATGACGAGTCACCATTTTCAACGGCAAGTCTGCCGTGCTCGGAGAGGGCAGAAAGGGAAACACACTCCGATTTTTCGTCAAGGCAGTAAAAACCCTTGACGCGATTGTTTTCGCTGTTCATAATAGGTGCTAACTTGTTTTCGATATCTGAATCGAAAAATACGTACTCGCAGTCTGCGAAATCAATCGTGGTTGCAAGCTCATCTGCCGTCCAGTCGCGGTCGAGGGGAACAATAACAGTGCCTACGGAAAGCATAGAAAGATAGGTTTTGATCCAGCTGTAGGTGAGCTTACCTATAATGGCACAGTGCTTGCCCACGGTGCCCATGCTGATAAGTTCTGTACCGAGATCGCGTACGTCCTCAAGAAGATCTTCAAGGGTTATTTTGATCTTTTCTTCATCAGACGGTTTTTTTCTGTAAGAGAAGATGACTTGGTCGCAGTGCAAGCGTGCCTGCTCGGTAAGCATCTCCTTGACGGAATTGTATTCTGCTCTTCTTCTTGCAGTTTTTTTCATAAAAGCTCCTGATTGTTTAAATATGCCTTTTCAGACTCTGCGAAAATTATAGCACACAAATGTTTACTTGTCAACATTTATTCAAAATTACTTGCTAAGCGTTACCATACCGGAGGTCAGAACCACGGTTGCGCCCTCCGATTTTATCAGTAATTCTTCGTTATCTCCGAGTCCGATAACGGTCCCGCGGTGCTCTGTGCCGTTATACTCGTATATAACTTTTTTGTCGTACAGCATCATATTTTCCGCGTAATAGGCTTTTGCATCACTTGGATTGGCAAGTGCTTCGAAAAGCTCCTTTGTTACGGCACAAACGGTATTTTGCCTATCGGGGATGCCTTCGGGCAGGGAAGCGGCTATATCCTTCAGCTCATCGGGGAAATCTTTAACTGAATGATTTATTCCAATGCCCATGATAACAAAATCTCCGACTCTCTCGCAAAGTATACCGCAGACCTTTTTGCTATCTATGAATATATCGTTTACCCATTTTATTTTTGCATCGATACCAAAAGAGCGTAAGGCATTGCATACGGCTGATGCGGCGCATACGGTGTAGGGAATGTTATCTTGCCATCTGACGATAATGCTCATATAAATACCGCCCTCGGGCGAAAAGAAGCTTTTGCCCCGCCGTCCTCTGCCCGCGCTCTGCCTGTCGGCAACTATGACCGTGCCGTGCGCCGCCTCTGAAGCGATAAGCTCTCTTGCAATATTATTTGTGGACTCGGTCTCCTTTATGCAAACGGCATCGGCGCCCTCGGGCAAAACCGAACGAAGCCTATCAGCTCTGTAGATTTCAGAATTATTCATTTATCCACCTATGTAATTCAAATTGTTTTAATGTGTAATCGGATTATTTCAGTATAATGGTTTTTCCTTTTTTATTTGATGTTCCCGCTTTTGGTGAGATGCCATAATACTTTTTATACATTTTGGAAAAAACCGTACGGTCGCTGTAGCCAACGTAATTGGCCGCTTGTGAAACGCTGTAACCAAATTCATGAATAAGCTTTGTTGCTGTTGAAAGACGTATAGAGTCGATGTATTTTTTGGGACTTTTTCCTGTTTTTGCTTTGAATTTAGCTCCAAAATACGATCTGTTCATAAACAGCCTGTCCGATAGCGCTCCTATGGTTATGGTCGAGTACTCCGTATTTATTATCTCAATTGCTTTATCGATAACGTCTGTAACTGCTTTTGTCCGCTTTTCTTTTGCGTGCATTTTTGCAAAAAGAGTATATAGCTGTGTTGACATAGCAAGTGCATCATCGCCGCCCTTGTGAATTTCTATAATTTTTGAAAAAATATCGGTATATTCGGTTGCATCAAATGTGTACTTAGTAGTTAAAATCTCAGGAAGAGTAATATCGCATTCAAATATCACCCACAGATGTTCCCAGGGGTCATTTATGTCAGCTTGCAGTACGTGCGGCTCATAGGGTCTTATTATAAACCCCAGACCTTTGCTTACTTGATGGGATATTCCGTTGGCAATATACGTCCCTTTTCCGTTCATTATGTAAAAGAGAAGATAACATTGCCGCGTAACGGGACCGAATTTATAAGATGGCGGACATTGTTGTATTCCACCTGCAATTACGTTGATGTTAGGCAGATTCATATTTTCAATGTGCATCGTTTCAAAATACGTTTTCATTCTCTCACCTCGTCAAGCATTATATCACATATTTGTTGCATTTTGCAATAGACGGTTTACCGATGTTTTGATATATTTATATCAAGTTCAGTAAGGGGGAAAAGCAATGAGGAAAAGGTATCCGTTATTACTTGTTGTTTTTATTGTTATTATGTGTATGTTTGCCGTACGCGCGTCAGCCGCAGAGAATCAAGCTATCAAACTGAAATCTCCGGACGGGTCCATTTGTCTTACTGTTTTTGTTGATGAGAATGGGTCTCTTAATTACAATGTTGAAAAAAATGGCTTGATAGCAGTTAGAAATAGCGTAATAGGAATTACGACCTCAAAGGGTGTATTCACGCGTAATCTTGTTATCGAAACCATTGAAACACGCGAGATCAATGATAGCATAGATATGAAAAGCGGCTCGTATTCCCATATAGAAAATACAGCAAATGAGATGACGCTGAAGTTCAAAAACGGATACAGCGTAATATTTCGAGCTTATGATGACGGTATAGCGTTCAGGCAATCTGTTACAGGAAGCGGTAGAGTGTCCGTTGCATCCGATAACTCCACGTTCGCTATCCCTAATCGAAGCATCACTTGGGCTGTAACCGTAGATACGGATAAGAATACTTATGAGCGTGATTATACGAAGCAAAAAATTGAGGAATACCCTCAGAAGTCATATCTTCCCGTAATGTATAATACCACGGACGGATTGTGGTGCCTTATTACGGAGGCGGATATTTATACTACAACGTTTTCCGGAAGTATGATTGCAAATAAAGGCGGTAACGTTTTGGGGCTCGTTTATTCCCGCCATCAGGACAGCGCAATATCTACCCAATTTCCCGTTCTTACGCCGTGGCGCACGGTAATTATAGGTGACCTTGCTACGATGGTTGAAAATACTATGGTTGATTGCTTAACCAATGTGGGCGCGGGTGATTATTCGTGGGTTGAAACAGGCGTTGCAGCTTGGTCATGGGTAACAAACGGCACAACAAGGCAGGCCGAGATAGAGCTTATCAAGTCATATATAGACCTTGCAGCTGAAATGGGGTGGGAATACTACATAATGGACGAGGGCTTTCAGCCTCATGCCGATGATTATACCTATTCAAGCAGAACGTACAGCGGCTTTTACGATTGGATGCCGGAGATAGTTGAATATGCAAATCAAAAGGGAATAAAGCTCATTGCATGGGTCAACAGACGCGCGATAGACGAAGAGCATGAGGTTAGCTTTCTTGAAGAAATAAAGGCTGCCGGTTTTGTCGGCATCAAAGCGGATTTTTTTGACAGCGAAAATACTCGCGTGTTTGAATACTATAACAGAATAGTTAAAAAATGTGCAGAGCTCGGATTTGTAGTCAATCTACACGGAACGAATAAACCTACGGGCGAGAGGATGACTTATCCAAATATCATATCGAAGGAAGCGATATACGGTGATGAGCATAAGGCTGCCATTGCCGCATATGATGCCGCGGTTCCGTTTTTGCGCGGTGCTTTAGGATCTGCGGATTATACTCCGTCGATGTATCCGTTCCCGAAATCAAACACTACGGTTGCGCATCAGGCGGCTATAGCAACTCTTATTGAATGCGGTATGCTTTCAATGGCATCATCACCCGAAGAATATTATGCATCACCGCTATATTGGTATTTTTACAATCTACCAACGCATTGGGATGATTTGCACTATATTGACGGCTACTCACAGCAATACGTTGTCCTTGCGCGTAAAAAAGACTCCTTATGGTATGTAAGTGCTGTTACGGACAGCGCACGCAAAATTAGCGTTTCGTTTGATTTTTTGGATTACGGTAGCTATAACGTTGCTATATATTCTGATAATGCTGACGGAAGCGAGGGAGAGGTATCTTATATTACGGTTACAAAGAATGATACCGTTGAATTTGACCTTATTAAGGGCGGTGGAGTTATACTTAAAATTTCGCCTGCGAGCGATGCGCCCAAGGAAATAAAGCTTACCGATGAGTACATGGTGCTTGGCGTAAATGAAACCAAAAAGCTTGAATACAGTCTCTCGCAGACCTCTTTCCCCGATCTGATTTGGACTTCATCGAACACCGAAGTAGTTAAGGTCATTAATGGTAGGGTAACGGGCGTTGGTACGGGGTATGCAAAGATAACGGTACAGAGTGCAGCGGACGGTACGGTGTGCGATTCCATCCTTGTGCACGTTTTCGGCGGTATAGAGTTATCCGATGAGTGGAGCATACTAAATGAAGCGACAAGGGCAGGTTGGGGCACAAAGCTTGACGTTGCGGACCCGTATAAGATCACACTTTCAACGCATACGGGTGAGTTGGGATATAACGATGCTAAGATGCCATATAACGTATGGATGATGGATGCGCCGTCAGGAAACTTTACTGTAACTGTCAAGGTTACGGGCGCGATGACGCATAATTACAATTCTGCATCTCTGGGTGTTTATGCAAACAGCTCCGCCGTTATTCAAATGGCGCGACGCTTCCATACCGGTCTTGCGGCAAAAACCGAAGCTGTTCCAAGTAAGCTTGGGTCTGTTGGCAACGTAATTGATTTTATGACGAGGACAACTTCCTACAACGAAAAATACGTTGCAGACACAAACTACGCCGCCCCGCTGTGGATGCGAATAAAGCGTCAAGGTTCTGTATTTATGGGTTATTACAGCTACGACGGCGAGAATTTTACGCGGATGCCCGGAAATATCACAAATTCCGCAGTTTCCTCTTCTAAGGATCTGAAAATAGTGCTTGCCTGCCACGTTGGAAACAGCGAAACGTACGTAATGGATGTCGATTTTGAAGAGCTTACGATAAACGGCGAAAAGGTGCCGTTTACAAAAGGTGTTGATATTGGTAAGCAAAGCTTAACAAAGCTTGATTGTTTCTATCTTCTCAAATGCATAGCCAATAACGAATACGTTTTCGCTTTTGATATTAACAGGGACGGAAAAAACACGGTTGGGGAATTATTGAAGATGTGGATGAGTAATAAAGTCGGAGGCCAAGCGGTCTTA
>JAZQJQ010000146.1:0-4042 GCA_045541735.1 Eubacteriales bacterium | reverse complement strand
CTGTATCCTCTCTTATGAAGCGCGATGCCCGAAGTATCGATCATAAGGTACGCAATATTCTTGAAAATAAAGAATTCGATCTTGCAGAGATCTCCGTTTTCGGGTAAATAATTAATACCGTACTTTTCGCCGAGCTTTACTGCAACGGCTTTTTTAATTATTTTCTGACAATTCGGGATCGATGTAAGTGCGCTCTTTATAGCGTGACCCGATACGGGAAACGCATTATCTCGAGTAATAAAATTCTGCCAATCAAGAGCTTTGCAGCCTTCAAAGAGTTCATCGAATGTCTGGGCGGAAAAAGCTTCTCCTACGAGAACGTATACTCTTTCGGCAACGCGCAGATTTACGTTTGCGCGTGCGCAGTCAAATTCGTTTCCTGTAAAGAAAACTCTGCCGTCCATTGTCAGGCTTCTTTTTAGTCCTAAAGCGTCGATCTCTTCGCCGAGAAGCTTTTCGAGACCGAACATACAAGTTGCAACGTAAGTATAATTCATAATTTACAGTGCCTCAAGATTTCTTAGAGTTTCGAGAGCATATCTTGCACCTGCATCCTTTAATGCGTCGGGTGCGGAGTTGTTGATTCCGATCTCGAGATTCAGTACTCCGGGATAGTTGATCTCACGAAGTGCCTTCATAACTGTCTCCCATTTTACGTTTCCTGAGAAGGGTGCGAGATGAAGGTCATCCTTACCGAGATTGTCATTAATATGCGTGCAATGGAGTCTGTGACCAAGCTTGAGAATGGCTTCGTACTGGTCTTCATATACCATATTGGCGTGACCTGTATCCAGACACGCGCCGATTCTGTCATCAGCATACGAATCTATGAGATGAACGAGCTGATCAACGTAGGTGCAGTAACCTGCGCATTTACCTAATACCATATTTTCGTATGCAATACTAACGTTACGGTCAAGCGCATATTCAATATATCTGTCATTTTCTTCGTGATTGGCCTTACAGCATTCATCGTCTGAAAGTCCGCTGTCTCTGAGTGTTTCGGGATGAATTACACCCCACGGAATTCCGAGAAAGGACGCAACATCTATTGCACGGTAGAACATTTCGTAATAATATTCAAGGTCTTCGGGAGTATGGCACTTTACCTTTTTTCCTTTGAAAGGCAGATGACATTGAGCAAGCTCGATTCCTGTATCTTCAGCCGCAAGTGCGATCAATTCGGCTTCCTTTTTCCAATCATCGGTATGCAGACGAAGTGTTTTATTGCAAACCATTACGAGATTGATATCTGTCGCGTCAAATCCCGCAGCCGCAATTCGTCTGACTGCTTCGTGTATCGGCATTTTTTCCGCAGAACCGCGAATATCTCTGTACAAGAGGGTCATTCCGCAAAGCTTCATATTAATCTCCATTCTGCCGCTAAAGCGTCAGCACAAATAGGAATGAAAGCTGGCGGTATGCGACGATTTTGTAACAAATTTGTTGTATACTGTTTGCGAGGGAAGACACACTACAACGCACGGTAGGAGGAGTCGTAGAGGTACTTCTTGCTGAAAACAGTATATTAATCAGTGTTAGGATCATCTTGTCAAGCACAAATAAGTGTTGCCTGTGAGCACGTACGCTAAGAATTGTTTTAACACCCGTTAGATTGTGTGATGATTCAGCCACTGTCTTTTCCTCGTATCTTAATTCGAGGAGGGGTATATTTGAAAGTTGTTTATCCGATTTGTTGTGGCGTAGACGTTCACAAAACCTTTTTAGTCGGAACGATTATCTCTACTACCGACGGAGTACAACCTCATTACCAAAAGAAACGCTTTTCTACTTACAATTCTGATCTGCACCGCTTCGCCGACTGGCTTCACGCAAACAACTGCACCGATGTTTGTATGGAGTCCACGGGCAAGTATTGGGTTCCCGTGTTCAACATTCTTGAAGAACGTGGCATCCGCGTCACCATTGCCAACCCAAAGTGGGTAAAAGCCGTAAAGGGTAACAAGGACGACGCTAAGGACTCCAAGTGGATCGGAGATCTGTTTCGTTTAGGGCTTGTTCCCGGCAGTTTTATTCCGTCGAAGAAGATTCGTATTCTCCGTGAATTTACCCGCTACCGCTACAAGCTGGTCTCTATGAAAAGCAGTGAGAAAAACCGTTTTCAAAACGCATTCACCGTCTGCAACGTTGCTCTTGATTCTGTTGTCTCGGATATGTTCGGAAAGTCTGCAACGGCAATTACAGATTACCTGATATCCGAAAACTCCTTCGATCCGGGATACTGCGTCTCTCTTTTACAACGCTCTTTGAAAAAGAAGTCCGATTCCGTGCTTGAATCCATTGAAGGTTATTCGATTACAGATGAGCAAAAACTTCGCATGAGGATTGTGCGTTCGCATCTTGATTACATCACAGATGCTATTGCACAGGTGGATTCTGCGATTGATGCAATGGTTACGGAGTTTGAAAGCACTATCTCGTTGCTCCGTACCATTCCCGGTGTTGACCGCAATTCTGCAATTACCATCATTTCCGAGATTGGAAACGATATGTCTCAGTTCTGTTCCTCAAAGCGTTTATGTTGTTGGGCGGGATTAACGCCCGGTAACAATGAATCTGCCGGCAAGAAAAAGTCTGTTCGCATTACACGTGCAGGAGTATATCTCAAACCTGCATTGGTGCAAGTCGCCCATGCAGCCGTGAAGGCTACAGACAATTCTTACTACCGCTTGAAGTATGAGCAGATTTCTAAACGCAGAGGAAAGAAACGAGCCATTATAGCCATTGCGCGAATGATCCTCACTGCTATTTTCCAAATGATGACTACGGGTGAGGTTTGGAATCCTACCGACTTGTTTAAGGTGGATATGCCTGAATCTCTTAAAGAACGGCAATTATCTAAAGCCGTTAAACAAGCCACTAAATTTCTTGAAAAGCAAGGATTAACCGTTTCTTAGATTACTTTTATCTGTATCTCCCCTTGCAAAAAATTTGCTTTATTGCAGGGCTTTTTTGTTATGCCTTTATTCGCTCCGGATAAACATTACTTTCACGCTATTTCTCCTTGAATACCTTGCGGGATATATCACGCCGAAAGACGCGAAAATATATCGCCGCAGAGCTATACCGTAAGATCGTGACAAAAATAGAGTATATTTTGCCTTTGCAAAGGCATAATAACGTGATATAATTAAAATAATGACATATTTATTATATCAGAAACCGACCAAAAAGTAAATAGGAAAAATAAAAATCGGAGGCAAATATGGAAAGACTTAAAAAGATAGGCACACTCCCTAAGCTCTCGTCGAGCGAGATTGATCATTCGAGGATCGGAATCGGATTTGAAAAGCTCGACCGCGGAGTTTTCGATCCCGAAAAGGCATACGACAAGGTTGCCGCTCTCGGCGTAAAGAAGGTCAGGTTCCAGTCGGGCTGGCTGAGGACAGAGCGCGAGCGCGGGGTTTATGATTTTTCGTGGCTCGACAGCATTGTCGATAATCTCATCGCGCGCGGAATGGAGCCCTGGATCTGCCTCTGCTACGGCAATCCGCTCTATACCGATTTTGCCGCAAAGATCTTCGGCGCGGTCAAGTGCCCGCCGATGGGCGATGATGCAAGACAGGGTTGGGTCAACTATGTCAGAGCTATCACCGAGCACTTCAAGGGCAGAGTTGAGTTCTGGGAGATCTGGAACGAGCCCGAGCTCGGCTGGAAGCATTATTTTGAGGAAACTAAAGCCGATTACGACCTCAAGAAAAATGCGCAGGAATATGCGGAGTTCTCGATCGATACCTCGAAGGCGATCAAGGCGGTCGATCCCGATGCCAAGGTCATCGGATTCGCGCTTGCTCATACCCGCGCGCCGTATTTTGTCAATACCGCTTTCCGCGCGGGCATCGGCGATTACATAGATTATATTTCCTTCCATCTCTATTCTGCCGCAGATTGGCAGAGAGAGGACATTATCCGCGCGCTCCGTTCGCTCGTTGATATGTATAACCCTAATATCGGTCTGATCCAGGGAGAGGGAGGTGCGCAGTCGAGAAGCGACGGTAACGGCGCGGTAAAGGGATTTGCC
>JAZQJQ010000145.1:0-17516 GCA_045541735.1 Eubacteriales bacterium | reverse complement strand
TTATTTTGAAGATGACTTTTTTATTTGATAAACAACATTGGAATCAATTTTGCAAGTATTACAAAGTTTTGCAATCTCACAAGCCAACTGTTCCGAATATTCAAGCAACAAATTTCTTGCCATAACCGGGTTTCCTCTCGTAACAAATCACGCCGAAGGCGTGTATGAAATCCGCAACTTGTTGCGGTATGGAATCATTACGAAGTAATGTATGGAATCAAGACCAAAGAAAAACGAGTGATACAGCCTAACGGCTGATGCCATACGCGGACAAGCCGCAATTACATACAATTCGCCTTGCGAATTGATGCCATACCAAGCCCTTCGGTCTTGGATAAAAAAAGACGAACCGAAGTTCGTCTTTTTTTGGTGGGCCAACAGGGACTCGAACCCCGGACCAACCGGTTATGAGCCGGTAGCTCTGACCAACTGAGCTATTGGCCCGCATATGCGGTTTTTTGGTACTTTGGTATTGTAGCACAAGTTTTTTGTTTTGTCAATAGCTATTTTCACATATACTTTACTATGCCTTGACACCGCCTAAAAAAGGTGATATTCTATCACTATAAATAGTAAGGAGGATTGCTATGGACAGCCTTGAATATACAAGTTTACCTCAATATGCGGAATCGGAGGCAAAAAAAGCTTACCGCAATGCGGGCACGGCGCTTTTTGCTTTCATTGTTGCAACTCAGATTTCCGCAATTGCACTTTCGGTTATCGCAGCATTGTTTTTCCCCCGGGTAATTGACACGGATTGGTTCATCCTCGCCCTTAACTTCGTTGCTATATACTGTGCGGGCGCACCGCTTTTTTTCGTTGTAATACAGAACGTTCCTGCCGCGCCGCTTGTAAAGAAAAAGATGGGTGCAGGTTCTCTTATATGCGCCGCAGTTATCGCAATAAGCTGTATCTACATATTTAATATCATAACCGTCGGTATTACTTCTCTGCTTGAAGAGATATTTGATACCACATTCCCCAGCCGCCTCGACGAAACGCTTGAAAACGCAAATCTTTGGCTCGCGATCCTCTCCACCGTGATCATCGCGCCCATTATGGAAGAGCTTATCTTCCGAAAGATGCTCTGTGACCGTCTCGCCCCTTACGGCGAATGGCAAGCCGTTATCTTCAGTGCGCTTGCATTCTCCCTTTTTCACACTAATTTGCAGCAAATGCTTTATGCCTTTGCTCTCGGATGTCTCTTCGGTGTTATCTACGTGCGCACCGGTAAGATAATATACACCGTTATTTTACACGCGGTAGTGAATTTTGTTGGAAGCGTACCGGGGCTTCTGCTTCTTCGAAGCGATCTTATCGACGTTCTCGACCGTTTTGCCGTTATGACCGGAGAAAACGATATTGAAGCCCTGCTTGAATATTTTACGGAGCACGCGCATATCATTATACCCTATCTTCTCTATTCGCTAATACTCGTTTTCACCGTGGTTACGGGTCTTGTGCTCGGTATCATCTTCTTTGGTAAGCTCATCCGTTCCGCAGACAGCAAGCTTATGCCCAAGGGCAGGCGCGCGGTAATTATGTTTTCGGGCGTATTTACTATTCTCTACACAGCAGTAGCTTTGGCACTTACCGTTTACGGTTTGTTTGCATAAGGAGTTATTATGACAGGAAAAGAAAGATTTATTGAGATCTATCAAACAAAAATACAGCGCGAGGGCGCAGATAAGCTGCTTGAATATCTGCTTTCCCCTCAATCCGACTTTTTTGTTGCGCCCGCAAGCGCACGCTTCCATGGCTCATATGCGGGCGGACTGGTCGACCACAGCCTTAACGTGTACGATTGCCTCGTTGATTATCTCTCGCGCCCGAGAGTGAAGGAGCTTTACGGACTTGATTTCAGCGATGAGAGCGTTGCAATTGCGGCACTGCTTCACGACCTTTGCAAGGTAAACTGCTACAAGCCGGGCACTCGCAACGTAAAGGATGAAAACGGAGTATGGCACAGCGTACCCACCTTTGAATTCTCAGACCCTCTCCCCTACGGTCACGGCGAGAAATCCGTTTACATAGCATCGGGTTATATGCGCCTCACCCGAGACGAAGCGTTTGCAATACGTTACCATATGGGATTTTCGGGTAACGAGGACCCGCGCACCGTTGGCGATGCGCTTGAGGCTTATCCTCTCGCATTCGCGTTATCCGTAGCGGATATGGAAGCGTCGTATTTCCTCGAAAAGAAAAAATAAATTAAAATCACGATACCAAGAGGATGTTTGTCCGTTCTGAACAATTTTTCCTATCCCCTTAGGGGGAGTAAAAAACAGAGTTTTTTACACCCCCCTTATGTTTTTATTAAATCATATTGACATTCATCAAGATAAAGTTTATAATATAACAAAAGTGTTCCAAACGGAACAGTTTTTTCGGAGGCACAATGGATAAAACGCTTGAAATTCTGCGCCGCACCTTTCTTTTTAAAGGGATAGAAGACGTGCTTGACACCGCCGTTTTGCCCACGCCCGTTTCATTTAAAAAGGGCGAGGTCATTTACGGCGAAACGGATTTCCGCCGTGCACTCGGCATACTTCTTTCTGGCAAGGCAAAGGCAACACCGCTTTCAAACGACACGATAGTGCTTAACGTGTTTACCTCAGGTACCGTTTTCGGTGCCGCCGCAGTCTTTTCGGACGACGGGGAATACGTAAGCCGCATTTCCGCCGAGAATGAATGCAAGGTGCTGTTTTTGGACGAAAGCGACCTATCCGCACTTTTTGCGGCTTATCCGCGCGCTGCCGTGAACTATATTTCATTTTTGTCTCAGCGCATCCGTTTTTTAAACGGCAAGCTCTCCCTTTTTGCAAAAAACGACGCAGCAGGTCGCGTTTACGAGTTCCTCGCAAAAAACTGCGATGAAAACGGCAACGTGACCTACACAGGCAGTATGGCGCTGCTTGCGCGCAATCTTTCGCTTGGAAGAACGAGCCTTTACCGCGCGCTTGACACACTGGAGCACAAAAATTTAATTGTCCGAGAGGACGGAAAGATAAAGGTATTATCATGAAAAGAATCTTCAGCTTAGTTATTATTGCAGTTATGATGCTTTCCCTCGCCGCTTGCGGTGCTAAACCCGCAACGGGCGAAATGGACGTATACGTTCTTGCAGGCCCCACCGGTATCGGCGCCGTAAACCTTTGGTCAAAAGCCGAAGCAGGCGAGACAGAAAACACCTATCACTTCAACCTCGTTGCCGCAAACGACGAGATCCTTGCCGCTATCTCCAAGGGAGAAGCAGACATTGCCGCCGTTGCGACCAACCTTGCCTCCACCCTTTATAACAAGACCGAAGGCAATGTTACCGTGCTTGCGGTAAACACCCTCGGCGTACTTTCTATCCTTACGAACGGAACCGAGCTCAACTCCATTGCCGACCTCAAGGGAAAAACCCTCTATTCCCCCGGACAGGGCGCCAACCCCGAATACATCTTGCGCTACGTGCTTGAGGGTAACGGACTTGACCCCGATAAGGATCTTACCATCAAGTTCGTTGGCGACGGAAGCGAGCTTCCCGCTATCTGGGCAAAAGAAAGCGATGCCGTAATTATGGCTCCCCAGCCCGTTGCTACCAGCATCCTTATGAAGTACACCGATGCAAAGACCGCCTTTGATATGACCGCAGAATGGGAAAAGATCAGCGGCGCAAGCAATCTTATGATGGGTTGCGTTATCGTACGCAACGAGTATCTCAAGGAAAATCCCGGTGCAGTTGAGACCTTTATGAAGGAGTACGAGGAAAGCGTTAACGCCGCAAAGGCAGATGCCGAGGGGGCAGGCGCACTTTGCGAGAAGTACGGTATTATCCCCAAGGCGGCGATCGCAACCAAGGCAATTCCCTCCTGCGGTCTTACCTACGTTGACGGCGCGGATATGAAAACCCGCCTCTCCGCTTACCTTGACATTATGTTCAAGGCTAATCCCAAGTCCGTGGGCGGCGCTCTGCCCGCAGATGATTTCTACTATGCAGGCAAGTAAAAAAATACTTAAATATTCAGCAGTATTTCTCTTTTGGCTCGGGGTGTGGCATCTTGCCGCATCCCTTGCCAACAAGGGGCTTATATTAGATATACCGACCCCCGTGTCCACGCTCACCGCCCTGATAAGACTTTTGCCGCAAAAAGCATTCATTCTGTCTGTGTTTGGCTCTGTGGGCAGGATAGTGCTCGGTTATCTTATCGCCGCGGCAGCAGGCGTTATTTGCGCAGTTGCCGCTCACCGTTTTCCGTTGTTTAAAACACTTACTTCCCCCGTACTGCAGATGATACGGGCGGTACCCGTTGCCGCATTCATCATACTTGTTTATCTGTGGTTAAAGGAAGGCGCCATTCCCGTATTCATCTCCTTTTTGATGGTATTCCCCCTCGTTTGGGCAAATACGGAGGCTGGCCTTGAAGCAATTGACAAAAGTCTTGTGGAAATGGCAAGGGTAATGGAGCTTTCGCGCAAAAACATAATGCGCAATATCATCCTGCCGGCTGTTTTACCGCCGGTTTTTGCCGCGCTTACCACGGGGCTCGGCTTTGCCTGGAAATCAGGAGTTGCCGCCGAGGTAATATGCCGCACTCAGGATTCCGTCGGCAATCTGCTGTGGGCGAGCAAGACATCTGTTGAATACGATGAGGTTTTTGCCATAACCGCAGTTATCGTGGTATTGAGCGTGTTGCTTGAAAACGTGCTGAAGCTCGCTCTACGGAGGTACAAGCGTGATAAAGCTGAATAACGTGACCTTTGCTTATAAAAAAGGTGAAGACATAATTAAAGACCTTACCATGCATATAAAAAAAGGTGACAGAGTTCACCTGACAGGCGAGAGCGGTATAGGAAAGACCACGGTACTCCGTCTGATAATGGGACTGGAAAAGCCTCAAAAGGGCACGGTTGAACTTAAAGAGGGCGCAAAAATAAGTGCTGTTTTTCAAGAGGACCGGCTTATTCCCGCGCTTGATGCCGCAGGTAACGTTGCATTGTTTTCAAGCAAGGAAAAGGCAAACGAAATACTGATAAAGCTCGGTCTCGGCGACTGGATGGCTTCTATGCCCGCAGAACTCTCCGGAGGTATGAAGCGCCGTGTTGCCCTTGCCCGTGCGCTTGCAAGAGAAAGCGATATCCTTATCCTTGACGAAGCGATGACGGGACTTGACGAGGCAAACCGCGAGCGCGTTGCCGCTGTAATAAACGAATATGCCGCCGGCCGCACCGTAGTGTGCGTAACTCATGACCAAAAGGAAGCAGAGCTTCTTAACACAAAGGACGTCACTATCGTTTGATAATGACGTCCTTTTCCCTTTACAAATCCAAGAAACGGAGTTATACTGTTTATAGTCCAAGAGAGGAGTTTATTATGGAACTTAAAACCGCACTTGAAAAATACTACAAGCTTCAGGCAAAGCTTGCGGCATACGGACACGCGATGTCGCTTATCTATTACGACGGAGCAACGACCGCACCCAAGGATACCGCAGAAAACAGATGCCGCACTCTATCCGTGCTCAGCGAAGAAAACTACCTGCTTGCAACGGGCAATGATACCGTAGAGCTGCTTGAATTCCTTGACGCACATAAAGACGAGCTCTCGGAAAAGGACAGACGGTCCGTTTATCTCTCCCTTAAAGATATCCGCGAGATGCAGAAGATACCGATGGATGAATACGTTGAGTATCAGGAGGTACTCGTAGAAGCGGACGATGCGTGGCACAAAGCAAAGGAAAGAAGCGATTTCGCATACTTCTTTCCCTTCCTTGTAAGGATATTTAATTTTGAAAAGCGCTTTGCGCGCTACTGCGCTCCCGATATGCACCCATATGACTACTGCCTCAACAAATACGAGGACGGACTCACGATGGAAAAGTGCGACGAGTTTTTTGCCGCACTCAAAAGCCGCATAGTGCCCCTTATAAAGAAGATAGGCGCAAGACCGCAGATCGACGATTCCTGCCTTTACGGAAAATTTGACGTTGCAAAGCAGGAAAAATTTGCACTTGCTCTTATGGATATTATGGGTATCGACAAGGGTCACTGCGGACTTGCAACCACCGAGCATCCCTTCACAACAAGCCTCGGCTCCCACCGCGACGTACGCATAACCACGAATTACAAGGAGGATGATTTCTCTTCCTCCATGTTCAGCGTTATCCATGAGGGCGGACACGCGCTTTATGATATGAACAGCGCAGACGAGCTTGCGTATACAAATCTTGACGGCGGCGTTTCTATGGGTATACACGAAAGCCAGAGCCGTTTTTACGAGAATCTGCTCGGCAGAAGCCGTGCGTTTGCCGATTACGTGTTCCCCACCGTTAAAGAATGCTTCCCCGAGTTAGACAAATACACCGCCGAGGACTTCTACCGCGCAATAAACAAGGTAGAGCCTTCGCTTATCCGCGTTGAAGCCGACGAGGTTACCTACGCGCTTCACGTTATGATAAGATACGAGCTTGAAAAAGCAGTTATGAGCGGAGATATTACGGTACTCGATCTGCCCCGTGAATGGAACAGACTCTATAAGGAATACCTAGGTGTAGACGTTCCCTGCGACCGTGAAGGTGTGCTTCAGGACAGCCACTGGTCTGGCGGAGCTATCGGATACTTCCCCTCCTATGCGCTGGGAAGCGCTTACGGAGCACAGCTGCTTAAAAAGATGCGCGAGACCGTAGACGTAGAAAAGTGCATCTCTAAAGGTAATTTCGCACCCATAAACGAATGGAACCGAGAAAACATCTGGAAGCACGGATGTATGTATACTCCCGCAGAGCTGCTTGACCGCGTGCTGGGAGAAAAATTCGACCCCACTGTGTTTACCGATTATCTCGAAAAGAAATACGGAGAGATCTACGGTATTTGATAACGCAAATTTCCGTAGGGGAGGGGCTTGCTCCTCCCGCCTCCCAATAAAACCGAAAACCGCCCAAACGGGCGGTTCAGAGTGTAGACAAAGTGTCCTTGTAAAGAGTTGATTTGTAAAAAAGCACAAATCCGCGATATAAGATAGCCTCCCTCAATGAGGGAGGGGGACCGCTTGCGGTGGAAGGAGTTTACAATTGAACGCAACTTGTTAGTTTTTCACTGAAAATAAAACGAGTTTCACTCAAATGCTCTCTCCCTCAGTCACCTTCGGTGCCAGCTCCCTCCCAGAGGGAGCCTTGTTCTAATGCAAGTTTCTACGGCAGTTTGAAATTTTTCCTTTTATCTTCAGTCTGAACCGCCCAAACGGGCGGTTTTCTTCCTTTGTTGTTCATTATTGATCAATCATCATTCATTATTCATTCCGCGCCCAACCCGTTCGATTCCTCCACCTATAAAAGCCAAAAGAAAAGGGCACGCTTTGCGTACCCTTTTCTTTTGGAGCGGGTGACGGGAATCGAACCCGCACGGCCAGCTTGGAAGGCTGGAATTCTACCATTGAACTACACCCGCTTATTTTCAGCCTTATTATAATAACACAGTATTTTGAAAAAGTCAATACTTTTTTAGACGGGGATGCAAAAATTTCTTTTGCATCCCCGTAAGCTATTAAATTACCATCGCCACGACTCGGGCGCTATACGGTAGTGCGTAAGCAACTCCTCCGCACAAGCAGCTACCATCTCGGGGGTTGCGTTTTCAAAACCAAGCTCCGGATCATCTCCGGTCGTTTTGATATAATAATCGTAAAACAGATGATCGCGCAAGCCGATAATGCAGTTTTCGCCCTCCACGGAGGGTGAGAACCACAGCATGTCAAAAACAGCCTCCGTGTCGTCGGGGTGGGGCAAAAATCCCAGCTGACGGTATATGTTCCATTCTATGCCGTTTACGGTCACACTTCCCAAATGATCCGAAAGGTCTATCTTGCTGTTCTCACGGTAACAGCAATCGAAGCTGACGCGCAAGCTATCATCGTTACCCCAGTAGGAATCAAGACCCGACCAATCCACGGCAAGCTCAGAATAAAGCTTGTCTCCGATCAGCAGATTACCCCAGCCGCCGTCGTATGCCGCTGTGATATGCGAGCGTACGACCAGCTGATGCATAAGCGCGGAAAGCTCGGAGCTTGTATTTATCTTTACTCCCGTTCTTCCGTAGTAATGCGATACCGTTTCGATGTAGAAGACGTCGCCCGTGGTCGATGATATCGTTCCGTAGGCGTTATCGGAATCCTTGCGCTCTGCAGAAAACGGTTTGCCCGAGATAACAAGGGAATATGAATTACCAGCATAATGGTCGCGTACAAGCAATGTCGCCTCATTATCTATGCTGTTAGCCCATAAAAACGAAAGCGCTTTTGACGGATCCTCAAGACGGAAAGCACGTCCGCCGACGTTAAACTGCACGACATTCGACTGTTTGCCGTCAGCACTGTATACGGTAACGTAAGCGGACTCCTCGACTTCGTCGGTGGAATACGTAATGCTCGGCCATTCCTGCGTTGGCTCTCTGTATGTATTGCCCGCACTTATACCGCCGCCGGAAAACGAGCCGACCGCAACCGCCGCGGTAACTACCGCTGCCGCAGTAAGCTTCAGCATTTTTACCGCTTTGCGCATACCGCCTTTTTTCTTTGTTTCGGGCGCTGTTTCTTCAAGCAATTCGGTCTTGCTTGTGGGGAGGTCGTCACCGACACCGCTGCTCCATTCAGTGCCTTGCAGCAGTTCGTCTGCCTGATGTTCCGGCAATAAAGTCGGCTCGCCGTCTCCAACGCTCCTATAAAACTCATTGTCGCGGTAAGACATTCTTACTGCTCCTTATCGGCATTATGTACTACTATCTGATTATAAGGACAGCTTATTCCCATCTCTTCCATGCCGTCTTTAAGGCAGCGATTGAGCATACGCGCAGCCTTAAAACGGTTGCTTTCGCTTACGTTGGCAACAACGCGCAGGGTAACGGAATGCTGACCAAGCTCCTGAACACCGAGGAAAGACGGAGCTTCGGGGAACACGTCGGGATTATCTGCCTGCGCCTTTGCAAGCACCTTTATAAGCGCCGCCTCGGCATCTGCTATCTTCACCTCGTAAGGGATGGAAAAATCGCATATCGCACGGCTGCTGAGGTTGGAAAGGTTTATGATATTGCGCATATCGCTGTTGTTGAATATCTTCACGTTTCCGCCGGCATCGGTAACGCAGGTGGTGCGGATACCGATGGAAGAAACGGTGCCGCGGTAGCCGTTAAGTTCAACGATATCACCGACGTTATACTCGTTTTCAAATATCATAAACACACCGGTAACAAGGTCGGCAATGAGGCTCTCCGCACCAAAGCCGATAACGAGCGCAACAACTCCCACGCCTGCAAAAATAGTGCCGATATCAACGCCGAATATGGTAAGCGCCCAGAAGATACCCACAAAGCCCACTATGTACTTAAAGCTTGAACGCACAAGGTTGAGAAGAGTCTTTCCGCGATTGCTCTTGGGAGCAAGAACGTCAAGTACAAGGGTGCATACCTCGGAGAATACCTTCATAAGCAAGATCATTATTACAAGCTTAAAAAGAACGATCCAGTTAAGAGGCAGAACGTTTACTATATCCGAAACGTTGCCGAAAAGCGAAGTAAGCGCACCCACGAGCGCTCTTTCAACGTTTTGAGGCAGGAAAGGGATAAGTCCGGGGTTGGTAACCACCAAAACCACCAGAACTATAAGCAACAGCTTTAAAACGCGGTTGCGCTTCTGCTTTGTGAATGCACCCTTAAAACGTGTAAAAAATGCATTCTTTTCTTTTTTCGGTGCATCTGCCGCGGCAGTGTTCTGTTCTGCCGCCTCTGTTTTGTCAAGTTCCTTCTTTTTCATACCCGGTTGACTCCTTTATATTGTTTTTTGTTTTTAATAATATCAATTAACGACGTTTATCGGCTTGCCGTTAAAAAATCCCTCAACGCAGGAGGAGACGATATCAAGCACGCGCTTTCTGGTTTCGATCGGCGCCCACGCGACGTGAGGAGTAAAGAGGATGTTCTTTGCGCCGTAAAGGGGGCAATCGCGGCTCATAGGCTCCGATGTGAGCACGTCGACCGCCGCAAAGGCGATAACGCCCTCGTCAAGTGCGCGGCGAAGGTCTGCTTCAACAACAGTACCGCCTCTGCTGGTGTTTATAAAGGTCGCGGTCTTTTTCATCTTTTTGAATGCCGCATAATCGAACATACCCGCGCTTTCCGGAGTGAGCGGGCAATGCACGGAAACGAAATCAGACTGCGCAAGCAAAGTATCGAGATCCGCGAAGGTAACGCGGCCGTCCTCCTTAGGGGTTCTTGTATAAACGAGCACGCGCATACCAAAGGCAAGCGCAGTGTTTGCAACGGCACGGCCTATGGAACCGTAGCCGATGATACCGAGAACCTTTCCGTCCAGCTCGAAGGAGGGATAAACAAATGCCGAGAAGGTAGGGCTGTTCATCCAGCCGCCGTTCTTTACAAAGCCGTCAAAATCCCTTACCCTTGCGGCACGGTCAAGAATATACGCAAATACCTGCTGGCAAACTGCGTTTGTGGAATATGAGCCCGCATTGCACACGGTAATTCCCCTCTCGCGCGCGTAGACGGTGTCGATATTGTTGTACCCCGTTGCAAAAAGACCGATATATTTAAGCCTTGGAGCGGCATCAAGCTCCTTTTTGCCTATCTGCGTTTTGTTGCAAAGAAGGATATCGCAATCTGCAAGAAGCGGAATAAGCTCCTCCTGCGATGTGCGCTCGCGAAGCGTAAGCTCGCCGAATTTTGCAAGCACGGAAAGGTCTATATCACCGTTTGTAACGGTGGATGCATCGGTAACAAGAATTTTCATAATAATATTCCTTACATTTTCATTTAACAATCGGGAAAGTTGATTTATCCAATTTATATTCTGACCGAAGAAAAACCGCCGTAGACGAGGCGCAACGAAGCAAGCAAAGCGCAGGCTTACTTTCGTAAGTCAAGCTGCTTGCGAGGAAGCAACGAAGTATACGGCGATTTTTATCGGTCAGAGGGTTGCTGCCATTACGGCTTTTATCGTATGCATTCTGTTTTCAGCTTCATCAAAGACTATAGAAGCCTCCGACTCGAATACCTCATCGGTCACTTCCATGCATGTGATACCGAACTTATCGTAGATCTCCTTGCCGACGGTGGTGTTGAGGTCGTGGAAGGCGGGGAGGCAATGCATAAAGCGGCACTGAGCGCCTGCATTCTCCATTATCTCCTTGGTAACGCGGTAGGGGGTAAGATCCTCTATGCGCTCCGCCCAAACGCTTGCGGGTTCGCCCATAGATACCCACACGTCGGTGTAGATGACGTGTGCATCCTTGGTAGCGGCGATGGGATCCTCGTTAAACTCAAGAATTGCGCCAGTTTCAGCCGCGATCTTTTCGCACTCGCTGACAAGTTCCTTATTGGGGAAATACTTTTTGTTGGTGCAGGCAACGAAATGCATACCCATCTTTGCGCAGCCTACCATCAGGGAGTTGCCCATATTGAAGCGCGCATCGCCCATGTAAACGAGCTTGATACCTTTAAGGGAACCGAAATGCTCTTTAACGGTAAGAAAATCCGCAAGTATCTGAGTGGGGTGGAACTCGTTTGTAAGTCCATTCCATACCGGAACTCCCGCATGACGAGCAAGCTCCTCAACTATCTCCTGACCGAAGCCACGGTACTCAATACCGTCAAACATTCTGCCAAGAACACGCGCAGTGTCGGCAATACTCTCCTTTTTGCCTATCTGCGAACCCTGGGGATCAAGATATACGGGATGCATACCGAGATCAGCTGCAGCGACCTCAAACGCACAGCGCGTGCGTGTACTGGTCTTTTCGAATACAAGAGCAATATTCTTGCCCTCAAAGATACGGTGATGCACACCGTTCTTTTTCTGCGCCTTCATATCGGTAGCAAGGTCAAGCAGATAGTTTATCTGTTGAGGGGTAAAATCGAGAAGCTTTAAGAAGCTTTTTCCTTTAAGATCGCTTTTAATCAACATATCAGACCTCTTTCGCACAAGCTGTTTTTATAATTTTGATCGCTTTTTCAAGCAGCTCCATAGGGATATTGAGCGGAGGCAGGAGTCTGACCTTCGTTTTTGCGGTGAGGCAGAGCACTCCGTTTTCGATACACTCGTTTACTATGTCCGCGGCAGGGCGTGTCGTTGTAATACCTATCATAAGTCCCATACCGCTTACAGCCTCAATTCCCTTGGCACCCTCAAGAGCATCAAAAACGTATCTTCCCTTTTCCTTGACAGCGTCAAGGAATTCTTTATCCATACGCTTGATAACACTCAGCGCACCTGCACAGCATACGGGATTTCCGCCGAACGTGGACCCGTGCTGACCGTAGGTGAGCACGTTTTCCGTTTTTTCGTTAAACATAACGGCGCCGATGGGAAGTCCGCCGCCAAGTCCCTTTGCCGTGGAAACGATATCGGGCAGTATACCGAAATTCATATAGCCGTAAAGCTCGCCCGTTCTGCCGTTACCGGTCTGAACCTCGTCGGCAATGAGCAGAACGTCCTTTTCAGCCGCATAAGCGGCAAGTGCGCGGAGATAGTCCTTTTCAAGCGGCATAACGCCGCCCTCGCCCTGCACACATTCGAACATAACAGCCGCAGTCTTGTTTTCATCCATCGCCTTTTTAACTGCATCAAGATCGTTTGCGGGAACGTATACAAAGCCGGGCGTAAGAGGGTTGAACAAAGTATGGAAATGTTCCTGACCCGTTGCCGCAAGAGTGGTAACTGTTCTGCCGTGGAAGCTGTTTACAAGAGTAATTACCGTAAAATACTCTTCGCCCTTTTTATCCTGAGCATATTTGCGCGCGGTCTTTATCGCGCATTCATTGGCTTCCGCGCCCGAGTTGCAGAAGAATACCTTCTTCATACCCGTTTTCGCGCACAAAAGCTCTGCAAGCTCTGCGCACGGGGAGGTGTAATAGAGGTTGGAGGTATGCTGGAGCGTTGCCGCCTGACTTGCAACAGCCTCTGCCCAGACAGCATCAGCGGCACCGAAGCAGTTAACGCCGATACCCGAGCCCATATCGATGTATTCCTTACCGTTAACATCGGTGAAGAGCGCACCCTTGCCCGATGCTATCTCAACGGGGAATCTTTTGTAAGTATTGGCAACGTAATTGCCGTCCTTTTCCATTATGCTTGCCATATCAGTCACCCGTTACCATCGTACCCGCGCCCTCGTCGGTAAGCAACTCCATAAGAATGGAATGAGGGATACGTCCGTCAAGAATGGTTACGTTCTTTACACCCTCGCTGAGCGCCTCGATGCAGCACTCAACCTTGGGTATCATACCACCGGAGATGATTCCCTGCTCCCTGAGCGCCTGCGCCTCACTGACCGTAAGCTCGGGGATAAGCGATGCCGGATCGTCCTTATCACGGAGTATACCCGCAATGTCGGTCATCATCAGCAGTCTTTCGGCTCCGAGCGCACCTGCGATAAACGCGGCGGCTGTATCGCCGTTTATGTTGTATACGTTGCCGTGCTTATCGCTTGCAACGGTGGAAATAACCGGAATATAATTCTTTTCAAGCAAAGCTTCAACCGGCTGGGGGCGTATCTTCGTTATTCTGCCGACGTAGCCTAAGCGCTCGTCCTTTACCTCCGCCTCGATAAGTCCGCCGTCGATACCGGAAACACCTACTGCGTGGCCGCCCTTCATCTGCAGGAGGGTAACGAGGGATTTATTTACCTTGCCCGCAAGCACCAGCTGAACTATATCAACGGTCTCCTTATCGGTAACGCGGAGTCCGTCGACAAATTCTGCCTTTTTGCCGAGCTTGTTCATCAGCTCGTTTATCTCGGGGCCGCCGCCGTGAACGAGCACGACCTTTACACCGATCAGCCAAAGGAGGGCGATATCCTCCATTACCTGCTCCTTTAATTGGTCGTTGATCATAGCGTTTCCGCCGTATTTTATAACTATTACTTTGCCGTTGAACTTTTTAATATACGGAAGCGCTTGGGTAAGCACCTCGGCCCTTTCGGCATTAGAAATGATATCCGTCATTTTTCTCTCCAATCAGGTGCGGTAATCGCCGTTTATCTTTACGTAATCGTATGTAAGATCACAGCCCCAGGCAACAGCCTTTGCATCGCCGTCGCCGAGGGTGATGTTGATGTCTATCTCCTTTTCAAGGAGTATCTCCTTCGCCTTTTCCTCGGAAAAATCAACGCCGCAGCCGTTTTCGCAAACGCTTATCTCGCCCTTAGCGCTTGCAAAGGAAACGCCGACCTTGTTTACGTCCACGTCCGCTCCGCTGTAGCCTATTGCGCAAAGCACACGGCCCCAGTTTGCATCCGCGCCGAACATTGCCGCTTTGAGAAGACTGGAGCAGATAACGCTCTTTGCAACCGTTTTTGCATTTTTTTCGTCCTTAGCACCTGTAACGGTGCACTCAAGCAGCTTGGTAGCGCCTTCGCCGTCGCCGGCTATCATACGGCAAAGTCCGACGGTAACGGTATTGAGCGCAAGCATAAACTCGTTAAATCCATCGCCCTCGCTGTCAATTACCGGATTGTCTGCCATACCGTTTGCAAGTATGGCTACCATATCGTTTGTGGAGGTATCTCCGTCCACGCTTACCATATTGAATGTGTTCTTTATATCTGCAGAGAGCGCCTGCCTGAGCATTGCGGGAGATATCGCCGCATCGGTGGTGATAAACACGAGCATGGTTGCCATATTGGGGTGGATCATTCCGCTTCCCTTGGCAATACCGCCCATACGGCACACCTTGCCGCCTACGGTAAACTCAACGGCTACCTCCTTTTTAACTGTATCGGTAGTCATGATCCCCTCTGCCGCCGCATCGCTTCCGTTTTCGGAAAGAGCAGAGACGAGCTCGGGCATAGAGTTCTTTATTGGTGTTGGATCAAGCATCTGGCCTATAACGCCCGTAGATGCAACGATAACGTCCTCGGCAGGGATATTCACCGCTTCGGCAACGTAGTTACACATCTCCTTTGCAACGAGCTCGCCGCCTACGTTGCAGGTGTTTGCGTTTCCGCTGTTGCAGATGACTGCCTGCGCAATTCCGTTTGCAATATTCTCCTTGGTAACTGCAAGGGGCGCGCCTTTAACGAGGTTGGTGGTGTATACCGCCGCCGCGGATGCGGGGCACTCGCTTACGATAAGCGCAACGTCCCTTTTTGTGCGGTTCTTGCGTATTCCGCAGTGAACTCCACTTGCCTTAAATCCCTTTGCGGCGCATACGCCGCCTTCTATGATCTTCATAATCTATCCTTCTTTTCAACCCACCACAAGACCCGTGGCTTCATCCACGCCCATGGCTATATTCATATTCTGTATTGCGGCGCCCGATGCGCCCTTGCCAAGATTATCGAAAAGTGAAACAAGCACTATTCTTTCCCCGTTTCCGCAAACGGTAACGAGCATATCGTCTCTGTTCGACATTGCGTTTGCCGCAATAAATCCGGCTTCATCCGCCGCCTCGACGTATTTTACAAGCCCCGTTCGGTAATACTCTGAATATACCTTGCGGATATCGTCTGCAGTTGCGTTTACGGATCCTGCGTCAAGAGTTACGCATACCTCCATACCCGAATAGAAATCTCCGACTATGGGGCAAAAAACAGGCTTGTTCTCAAGTCCCGTAACAGTGCACATCTCGGGAAGATGCTTGTGTACCTGCGTAAGTCCGTACATACGCGGAGCGGAAAGCAGTCCGCTTCTGTTCACATCACCGTATTCCGCTATCATCTTTTTTCCGCCGCCGGAATATCCGGTAAGTGAAAAGCAGGAAAGCACAGCTTTTTTATCTATTATCCCCTTCTCCGTGAGCGGTGCAACAAGGGAGAGAAATCCGCTTGCGTGACAGCCGGGATTCGCAATACGCTTTGAAGAGGCAATCTTTTCTCTGTATCCAAGCTCCGCAAAGCCGTATGCCCAATCGGGCGAGGTTCGGTGAGCGGTAGAGGTGTCGATTATAACAGTATCGGAATCTCCCGCAAGCCCGACGGCCTCTATCGCCGCTGCATCCGGCAGGCAGAGAAAGGCGATATCTGCGCCGCAAAGAGCTTCCTGCCTTGCAGCAGGATCCTTTCTTAATTCCTCTGCAAGAGTTATGAGAGATATATCGGGGCGGTCGGCAAGTCTTTCGCGAATCCGCAGACCCGTAGTTCCCGCGCTTCCGTCAATAAAAACCTTGGTCATTTCGTACTCCGGTTTACGGTATCTGCTCCTTTTTTTCCAAAAAACGGAAACAGTTACCGATGTTAGTTTTATGCAGAATATTATACACGCATTCCTTAAATTTGTCAAGTTTTTACGCGCAATTCGTGTATATAAATTCATTTTTATGTATTCTTACACGTAACGCGTGTTTGTTTCACCGACTATTGGACACTTTGAACAATTATGCTGAGTTTTTTCACGTCAAAAACTGCAGGAAAACTGAAAAAAACAGTTTTTTTGATCGTTTCGTCTAACAGATCTTATAACAAATGAATATTTTTGCATTTCAGCTTGCATAGCTGCCGTGTTCATTCACCAAATCGCTCCGGATTTTTCATTTATCGGTTGATATTGAGAAAAAAATGATGTATAATCATTGATGAATTTACTGTTCCGAGGTTGTAAAATGAGAAAAACAAAAATCGTATGCACGATAGGACCCGCCTGCTCCAACAAGGAGACCATCACCTCTATGTGCCTTGCGGGTATGAACGTTGCGCGCCTGAACTTTTCCCACGGCACGCACGAATACCATCTTGAAAATATAAGGATCATCAAGGAGGTACGCGAGGAGCTTGGTATGCCCATCGCAATACTCCTTGATACCAAGGGCCCCGAGTACCGTATCCGCACCTTTGAAAACGGAAAGGTCATTTTAAAGGAAGGCGACACATTCTCCTTCACCGTCGACGAAATAGTAGGTAACGAAAAGCGCGTTTCCGTAAGCTACAAAGGCATGATAGACGACCTTGAGGTTGGTGACAGAATACTTCTCAACAACGGTCTGATCGCCTTTACCGTTACCGAGCTCACGGCAACAGATGCCGTTTGCCGCGTTGATATCGGAGGCGAGCTTTCCGACAGAAAGAGCATGGCTTTCCCCGGCAAGGTATTAAAGCAGGTATTCCTCAGCGAGCAGGACAAGGCAGACATCAAGCTCGGCATTGAGCAGGGCGTTGATTTTATCGCTTGTTCTTTCGTTTCCTGCAAGCAGGACCTCATCGACGTTAAGGAATTCCTTAACGCTAACGGCTCCAGCGACATCGACCTCATCGCAAAGATAGAGAACCGCTCGGGCATTGAAAACATTGAGGAGATATGCGAAGAATGCTCCGGCATCATGATAGGCAGGGGCGATATGGGTGTAGAGATACCCTTTGAGGAGCTTCCGGCAATTCAGAAGCAGCTCATTACCAAGTGCAGAATGCTCGGAAAGCGCGTTATCACCGCAACCGAGATGCTAGAATCAATGATAAACAACGTCCGCCCCACCCGTGCAGAGATATCGGACGTTGCAAACGCAGTATACGACGGCACCAGCGCGATCATGCTCTCGGGCG
>JAZQJQ010000144.1:0-10000 GCA_045541735.1 Eubacteriales bacterium | reverse complement strand
TTTAATTTCACTTGATGCGATAGCATCAAATTTCACAATTTACGGAGTAAATTATTTCACCGTGAGCGTAAGCGAACGATTTCACTAAAAACGAACGGTTATGTAAGAGTTCGAATTCATACGCAAAACTACCGAAAATATCTTTTTCGTAGCCCATATACAAGAAAAAGACGATTGCGAAAGCAGTCGTCTTTTTCAGTTATATTCGCCTTCGGGGAGTGATATTGCTTCGCAGTGATGTTCAGCTAAAGCCGAGTGATATTGGGCTTCGCCCGGTTTTATGGCGAATATAATATCACTGAAACCGCAGGTTTCAATATCACTTTCACAAAATGAAAATATCACTGTGCCGTAGGCACAATATCACTAAACTCTCCGTCAAGATGGACTCGAACCGCCCATAGGCAATTTGTATTGTATAAAAATCACCTGTAATTCGATGCGGTTTTGATGTATATACTTGTTCTCCCATTATATAAGTATTTCTTTACAAATCCGAACGTTTGTGATATACTAAAATAAATTTTATAGAAGTCCCTATTCGCCGAAAGGAGGAATTATGTTCTGCGACCTTCACATACATTCCGTATATTCTGACGGAACGTACACGCCCGCAGAGATAATTGCCGAAGCCAAAAGGCTCGGTATTGCAGTTGCGCTTACCGACCATAACACAGCTGCGGGACTTGCGGAGTTCATGGCGGCGGCGGAGGAAGGGAATGTTATCGCCGTTGCGGGTACTGAGCTTTCCACGGACTGTAAGGGCTGTGAACTACATCTTTTGGGTCTTTTTATCCCGTCCGAGCATTACGGCACGGTAGATAAGCTGATGTCGCGTTATGCGGTGTTGAAAGAGCAAAGCAATATCGAACTCATCAGGCACTTGAATGATGCAGGCTGCCGTATAGATTATGACGACGTAAAAAAGCGAAATGCAACCGGCAAAGTCAACCGTGCGCACATAGCATCGGAACTCAAATACAAAGGGTACGTGAGGTCGGTTGACGAGGCATTTGATACTTTGCTTTGCGAGAAAGCAGGCTTATATAAACCTGCGGAAAAATTAGATTTTTTTGAGGCTGTACGTTTTTTGCGTTCAATAAATGCACTTCCCGTGCTTGCACACCCACTCAAAGATCTAAGCGCGGACGAGCTTTACGCTGTTTTGCCGGAGGCGATCGATGCAGGTCTTGTGGGGATCGAGGTACGGCACTCCTCGTATGATGAGGAAAAAGCTCGCATCAGCGATAAGATAGCAGAGCAGTTCAGTCTGCTCAGAAGCGGAGGGAGCGATTTTCACGGTGATGCAAAACCCGATGTTTCTTTTGGCTTGGATAAGGGAGGACTACGTTTTCCTGCAGAATTTTACGTCAAAATGAAACAACATATAGATGATCAGTATGCTAAACGGAGGGTGTTATGAAGATTTCAACGGAGATAGGTTCTCTTGCAAAGCTGGTGGGAGAGCACAAGGCAGTTGAATACTGCGCGCGCGCAGGCTTTGATGCGTGGGATTTTTCCATAACCAAGATATGCGAGTTCGATCACAAGACTCGCCAGGTCGTTCAAAGCGGTCATCCGCTTGCATCCCCCGAAAGGCTGAAGTTTGCGCGCGAACTGAGGCACATCGGTGAAGAGCTGGGCATTAGTTGTAACCAGAGCCACGCACCGTTTCCAGTTGGAGTTCCGCAGATACGCGACTCCTTGAAGCACGCTATCGAATGCACTGCGGAGGCGGGGGGCAGCATCTGCATTATTCATCCGGATAACAACAAGAGTGCAATTGAAAATGCGGAGATGTATTTTGAACTTCTGCCTTTTGCAAAGGATTGCGGAGTTAAGATAGCAACCGAAAATATGTGGAACTGGGATAAGGAAAAGGGCAGGGCAAAGTTTGCTGCCTGCGCAACGGAAGAGGATTTCTGCTCCCACATTGACGTTGTGAACGACCAATATCTTATCGCTTGCCTCGATATAGGCCACGCTGAGATGATGGGTGACGAAACGAGCGCCGTTAAGATGATACACGCGCTTGGAAACAGACTGCAGGCGCTTCACATTCACGATAACGACCGCTTGCATGATTCGCACCAGATACCCTTTTCTATGGATATTGATTTCGATCCCGTTGTAAAGGCGCTTGCCGAGATAAGATACAGCGGAGAGTTTACTCTTGAGTGTTGTAATTACCCTCTCAAGTTTACCGCAGACGATGCCATGAACGTGGCAAAGGCGCTCTCTGCTTCTGCACGCAGACTTGCGGATATGTACGATGAATACGTTAAAATTTGAGTTTTTGGATAAAACGCGTTTTTCTGATCATGCACCGTATCTTTTTGATATTCTTTACGGCAATATGAGTGTTATCGCACCTTCCGGAAATTGCCGCGAAACGGATGAAAAAACTTGGTTCGATGCAGTAATGGGAGGTCTTGCGAGGGATGCAAGACAGATAGTGCTGATAAAGGATGCTGAAAGTTTAGTTGGATTTTTCCAGTACTATATAAATCCGCGCACTTTTATGATGGAAGAAGTTCAGCTTCTGCCCGAATATCAGGGCAAGGGCGTGTTGCGCGGACTGTATAGATATCTGCTTCCGCATATCCCTCCTGAAACACCGTGCGTTGAGGCATTTGCTGACCTAAGAAATGCGCGCAGTATGGATATTCTGCTGAAAATGGGACTCGCACCCGTATCCGAGGAAAGCGGACTTTGCCGCTTCCGCGGAAATTTTGACGGCTTAAAAAAATGGCTTAAAACTACATAAAGCTATAAGATGAGGAGTAAAGAGAATGAACGAATTAAAACAGCTTATCAACCCCAAGGCAAGGTATAAGGAACCTAAGATCGACGTTATTCTGTTTTCCTGCACCAATATCCTTACCGTATCCGGAGGAGGAGACGAAAACGCTGGCGAATGGGATCCCATAGGTTAAAGCGATTTATCCGATCAAATAATAGGGAAGTGAGTAAAAAATGAAGAAGACATTGATTACTTCAATACTGGTAATTGCATTAATTATGTGCGCTATGGGCGCTGTTATTGCGGTCAGCGCCGAAACTGCAGAACCGGAGCTTAGTATCAAATACTGCAATCTCTCCTTCCGCGATTCCATTTGTATCAAATATGCTGTTGAGGCGAATGTTTCGGATGTAAAGATCCTTGTTTGGACTTCTCCGGACGAGGCGTACACTATCGGAACACAAGATGACGAGATCGTAAAATACGAAGAGGAAAAGATCGGCGGTGTTCCCTATAAGGTGTTTGACTATACCAAGCTTTTTGCCAAGCAGATGACGGATACGGTTTATGCGCGCGCTTATGCTCGTGCGGACGGTGTTGACTATTACAGCAAAGTTGAAAAATACAGTGTACTTCAGTATGCGTACAATAAGCTCGGCAAAACGGGAACAGCCTCCGATAATGAAGAGCTAAAGCAGCTTCTTACGGATATGCTTGCATACGGTGCATCTGCTCAGAAATACCTTGATGACTATAAGACAGACCGCCTTGCAACCGCTGATTGGTATCAGGTGAAGGTAACGGCAGGTGCGCTTGACGACGGATGCACTCACGGCTTGTATTTGCCGGGAGATACGGTCACGCTCATTGCCCCCCAAACAGATGAAAACGGCGGGGTGTTCTCCCATTGGGAAAATTCCGGCGGAAATGAGGTTGCAACGTCGCTAACGTATGAGTTGATTGTTGGGACCGCAAACGAGGTATATACTCCCGTTTATATGCAGGGGGTCACGGAGCTTCTTTCCATAAAGGAGCTCAACCAAAACAGTTCCGACGGAAGCCATGCGAACGACGATCATCTTACCTCCTCGCTTGAGATAAACTTCCGCGAGTCGATAGAACTGCGATCTTCAAATACGGGGGCAACGCGTTATGATAACGCCTGGTATCCCCGCATCAAAAAGGTCAGCGACGATCTTTACGTTATGTTCTTTATGTACAGTCAGCTAGGGCAGCATCTTTACTGGACAACGAGCACAGATGGATATAACTGGGAAAAGCCTGCTGTGTTCTGGAACTCTGCAGACCATAAGTTTACATACGAGTACGGCTCCCTTGAGGGAACGCAGGACAGATACTATGCGGTAAACGCGGATGCCTGCGTGCTCGATAACGGTGATATTCTTTGCGTTTATGCCGTGCGTCCGAAATCGGGTTACCAAACAAACGAATATACGGACTTGAACGGACTTTGGCTTAGGCGCGGTACAGTTGAAAACGGCGAGATAACCTGGTCGGCTGAGAAAAAGATATATACGGGCCATCTGTGGGAACCTTATATCATGCAGCGCACAGACGGCAGGATAGAGATATACTGGTCAAGCATCGTGGGGTACGTAGAAAAGTACGGCTTTGACAGCGATAAGCGCTCTACCTGCACGGCAATGATATATTCAGAAGATAACGGAAACTCATGGACACCTGATATTCAACCCGGTGCTTCGGATTACGTTCCGATACGCGTTTTCCAACAGTATGTCGGCGATAAGGTGCCGTACGGCACGAATATAGCTGCTGTGCCTTATTTTGGCGGACAGATGCCCTCAGCTGTCCGGCTTTATAACGGAAAAACATTGCTTGCCGTTGAAGTGCAAGACCTTAATAAGGATTTCCACATCTCGCTCGGTATCAGCGGCGAAGATGGAGAGTGGAAGTCTCTCGGACTTACGGAGACGGGCCCCGACGTTATGATGGAGGATATCTTTGACGGCGCCGCACCTTATCTTGCACGCTTCCCCTCGGGCGAGGTATATCTAACCTACGGCTCCGGCGGACAGACCTATGGCAGAATGATAAGTCCCGACGGAACAAAAACGGACAGCTTGGCTGCCCTTGCTGCCGAGGGAGTTCGAGGCTCTTGGGCATCGACTGAGATCGTAGGCAGTCATGAGGTCATCGTTGCCGCGCAAAGTAAGATAGACGAGCTTTACGGAATACATCTTGTACATGCTTACCTCAATCACCGCATAAACTCCCCCGAAATGACCGTAACGGCAGATGGATTTACAAACGAGTGGAAGAATAATACCGACGCTCTTTTTGTTGGAAGCGATTCTCAGGCGCAGATCACCCTGCGTACCGCTCATGACGACGAAAACATCTATTTCCTTGTTACGCGCCTTGACGAGGTGCTGACAGCTGAGGATGAGGCGGTAATATATATAGGCACGGATGGCGGCTGTTACAGTATTACCCTTAATACCGAGGGCCTTAGCTCTATTGCGTATAATGGTAATAAGCTTACCGCGGAAAACGCAAGCTGTGTTGCCAAGGTGTTCGGCACCGTAGGCGCAGACTCAGATACGGACGATGGCATAGTTTACGAGCTTTCCGTTTCAAAGGCATCGCTCGGTCTGAAAGGCAAAACATCCTTTGCCGTGCTCCCAATGCTTATTAACAGCGACGGCGGCAGCGCAATAACCGATACGCTTACAAACGCAAGCGTTGACCTGCAATCCCGCTGGCCGTCTGCGGTTTTGGACTGAATCGAAAAACAGTAAGATTTACCGACCTTGAGTATATCGGTTCATTTTAGGATATAAGGAAAACCGCCGCAGGTTGAAGCGATCCGCTCCAATCTGCGGCGGTTTTTAGTTTATATTGATTATACTTTTTCATTCTTATGCAATTCTATAAACTCTATAAATCGGCGCCAGCCGTGTCGGGACATAAAGTGCTGGGAGTTAAGCTTAAAGTAGCCTATTCTGCCGTTAAGGTCGGCGTCCCCTGCCTCTATTATCTTATCAAAGCAAGCGCCGTCAAGCTGTGCTCTTTCCCAAGCCTCGCTTGCTGCAACACAGCACAGCTGCTCGGAGATAGGGTCTGCCCATCCGTCCATACTGCATGAACCCACAAGCACGAAGCGCGGAGCGATCGAGGCAAGCAGGTAGTGCTGGTCAAAGCCTTCTCCGACATTCGTTTTTGCGTACTTACGGAAGGCTGGGCAGAACCAGTAGGGAAAACGGCTTATGATATCGTAATAGTTTTCGCCTCTGCCCTTCGATTCCGGCGCGGCATCGTTTCCGCTGTTTCCGCGTGCGAGTGCGGCACCCGCGCATCCTGAGGCATTTGAATATACAAACTTAAATCTTTCGTCCGTCATTGCACAGAACAGTGCGGTCTTTCCAAGGCGGGAGTGGCCTGCTATTCCTACGTTGTTCGCATCCGTACCACCGAGGGTAAGCCCGTGATCAAGCACCCTTTGACATGCCCACGCCCACACGCCTATCTTGCCGCATTCGTGCTCTTCGCGCTCATTACCGCTGACGAGGAGCGAAGCAAGGCCGTTTTCCATATCTCCGTCGTCGCTTGATACGTCCTTGTAGCAAAAAACAAGAAAGTCGGCATCGTATTCGGACATTTCCTCAACGGGGAAATACTGCGATCTTTCCATAGGATGAAAGTTTGGATAGATGATAAGCGGCCGCTTTTTTCCGTCAACGTGCAAAAGCCTGTCTACCGGAAAAGTGTGGCTTTTTCCGTCGGCTTCTACGGTGAGGCGGATGCGGCTGTGTACCACTCTGCCGCAGTCAAAGCGTCTTTCAATGATCTCGGGCACACTTGTCTGCAATTTAAAATCCACATTGGGGAGATAGCCGTATTCCTCTCTTTGCAGTATCTCTGACATCTCCCTGCGGCTTGTTATCGGCGGAAGACATCTGGTTTCGATCTCTTTTTTCAGCATAGGAAAGCCCCCTGTGTGCATTATGTATATTCAGTATACAGCAAGTTCGGTGTATTTGCAAGATTGACTTTAAATGCCTGCGGTTGTATAATATTTATCAAAGATATAGTTAGGAGGCTAATATGGAGCAAAAATACGAGGCGTTGTTTACCCCTTGGAAAATAGGAAGCGTTGAGATCAAAAACCGCATTGTTATGTGTCCTATGGGCGGAACCTCGCTTTTTGGGTGGTTCGAGCTTGGCGGATGCCACTTTGATAAAGAAGCGGCAAAGCTCTTTTTAAAGCGCGCACAAAATAACGTGGGACTCATCATCCCCGGTATTGCACCTTTGCGCGATACCTTCTGGGGCAAGTGGCCCTGGCAGAATCCCAAGATGTTTGACGAATTAAAGGTCTTTATGGACGATATACATAAGACCGGCGCAAAGCTGTTTGTACAGCTTACAGCGGGTATGGGACGATCTTGGGCGATAACCGAGCTTATTGCTCCTTTGCACAAAAACAAGCTTACCCGTGCTATCATAAAGCCGATAATCGATACAAGCCACGAGCTTGCATCTCCCAGTCCTCAGCCTTCCCGTTGGGCGCACGATATCGAGTGCCCGGAGATGACTGTGGAGCAGATACACGAGATAATCGAGGCGTTTGCAAAGACCGCAAAGCTTTGCAGGGATGCGGGCGTTGACGGTGTGGAGGTACATGCTGTGCACGAAGGGTACCTGCTTGACCAGTTTGCAATCGAGTCCTTTAACAAGCGTACCGACGATTACGGCGGAAGCTTTGAAAACCGCTACCGCTTTGCCGCTGAGGTGGTTAAAGCTATAAAAGAGGCTTGCGGAGAAGATTTTCCGGTTTCCCTCCGTTATTCAGTAGAGTCCAAAATGAAAGGATTCTGTGAGGGTGCTATGCCCGGCGAAAAGTATACCGAGGTAGGGCGCGCAATGCCCGAGTCCGAGCGTGCTGCAAAGTATCTTCAGGATGCCGGTTACGATATGCTTAATGCGGATAACGGAACCTACGATTCCTGGTACTGGGCGCATCCTCCGATGTATATGCCTCAAAACTGCAATCTTGATGACGTTGCACATATCAAGAAGTTCGTTGATATTCCCGTTGTTTGTGCGGGAAGAATGGAACCTGAGGTTGGTGCAAAGGCGGTTGCCGACGGGCTTATCGACGGTGTGGGAGTTGCACGCCAGTTCCTTGTAGATCCCGAGTGGGTCACTAAGCTGATAGAGGAACGTGTGGCTGAGATTAAGCCGTGTATCTGCTGCCATGCAGGGTGCTTTAACTTCTCCTCCTCCAAGGGTCATGCAAATACTCAGGACCTTACCGATACTATGGGACTTTCGCGCTGTGCGCTTAACCCCGAAACGATGCAGTCCAAGAAATATCATATCAATCCTGCGAAAAAGGCAAAGAAGATTGCCGTTATCGGAGGCGGCATAGGCGGTATGGAGGCGGCTATCGTGCTCTCTAAGCGCGGCCACAGCGTAACTCTTTATGAAAAGAGCAACAGACTCGGCGGCGTATTCGTTGCCGCAGCGGCGCCATCATATAAGGAAAAGGACAGAGAGCTTATTGCTTGGTATGAGCGCGAGGTAACGAAGTATTCGATCGACATTAAACTTAATACCGAAATAAAGGATATATCCGAAATAACCGCGGATGAGATCATAATTGCAACGGGAGCCGTTGCAAATACGATACCCGTAAAGGGTTTCGAAAAGGGAATCGAGGCTGTGGACTTCCTTCTGGGAAACAAGGAGGTCGGCGAAAACGTTGTCGTTATAGGCGGAGGACTTACCGGATGCGAGATAGCATACGAGCTGTATCTCAATGGAAAGAAACCGGCTATAGTCGAAATGCAGGATGACCTTGTAACCACAAAGGGCGTTTGCCTTGCAAACACAAGCTATCTGCGTGATTTCTTTAAAACTAACAAGGTACCCGTACATCTTGAGACCAAGCTGCTTGAGATAACAGACAGCGGCGTTAAGGTTGCGGATAAGGAAGGCAAGTGCTTTGATATAGCTGCGGATTCGGTCATCCTTTCCGTGGGATATAAGCCCGCTCCCCTTGTTTCAAAGGGAAAACACGTACACGTGATCGGAGATGCCTCTAAGGTAGGTAACCTGCGCACTGTTATCTGGCAGGCGTGGGACGTTGCAATGAAGCTTTAAGGAGGGCGAAAATATGATTCTTACTAAAGAACAGCAAGCTATACTTGACGGCTCCAAGGGCGATGTGCTTGCCAAGGTAATGAAGACTATGGTCAAGTACGGCGAGGCATTTGGGGCGGAAAAGCTTGTTCCCGTAACAAGCGATTATAACCATCTTGTTACATCATTTGGACTGAAAATGATGACACCCGTGTTTGATCTTATGCAGCAGCTTATTGATGCGGGCGCAGTATCAACGCAGAAGTTCTCGGTCGATCCGCGTCCCCTTGATAAGAACGTACCCGCAAACTTCCTGCAAAATTTTATATTCAATAACTTTATGTATTCAAAGCAGGAAAGCTACGAAAAACAGCTTTCCGCACTCGGAATAAAGGACGACAAGGCGTTCACCTGCACCTGCTATATGGACGAAGTAGGAAACACACCCAAAAAGGGCGACGTTCTCTCCTGGGCAGAATCCTCTGCTGTGGTGTATGCAAACTCCGTGCTCGGTGCGCGCTGTAACCGCAATTCCGGTATTATCGATATTATGGGTTCCGTTGTCGGCTACGTTCCGTATTTCGGACTGCTTACGGATGAGGGCAGAAAAGCCACCTGGACAGTGGAGATAAAGACTACGAAAAAACCCGAAGCGCAGCTTCTCGGTTCCGCTATCGGAATGAAGGTAATGGAAGCTGTTCCGTACATCAAGGGACTAGATAAGTGGCTTGGCAACGAGCTTGATGACAGTGTTCGCACATATCTCAAGGATTTCGGTGCCGCAACTGCATCAAACGGTGCTGTTGGTCTTTATCATATTGAAAACCTTACTCCGGAGGCAGTGGAGCTTGGCGAGAGCCTTGTAAGCGAGGATGCTCAGGTGTACGTTATAGACGATGCGGAGCTTGAACGCGTATATAAGAATTATCCCGTTATCTGGAAGAACGTAAATGCCGCTCCCAAGCTTTGCTTTATGGGTTGCCCGCATATGAGCCTGCAGCAGCTAAAAGACTGGACGGATAAAGTAGAAGCTTCACTTAAAGAAGCCGGAAACAGCAGGGTGGTAATTCCCACGGTATTTACCGCTGCACCGGACGTGCTTGAAAAGTTCAACGCGACAGGGTATGCAGC
>JAZQJQ010000143.1:0-8860 GCA_045541735.1 Eubacteriales bacterium | reverse complement strand
GTAGCTCTTCCGGCAGCGCAAAGATCAAAGATAAAATGGAAGCCGAGATCAAGGCTCATGGCCTTGAAAATGAAGTAAAGGTAGTTGTCACCGGATGCTTCGGCCTCTGCGCACTCGGTCCCATTATGATCGTATACCCCGAGGGAACCTTCTACTCCAGAGTTACTGTTGAAAACGTTCCCGAGATCGTTTCCGAGCATCTTCTCAAGGGTAGAATCGTTAAGCATCTCGCTTACGACGAGACTGTTAAGGCTGATGAGATCCTCTCCCTTAACGAGACCGCATTCTACAAGAAGCAGAAGAGAATCGCACTCCGCAACTGCGGCGTAATCAACCCTGAGAATATAGACGAATACATCGGTACCGACGGCTATCAGGCACTTGGTAAGGTTCTTACCGAGATGAAGCCTCAGGAGGTTATCGACGTTATCAAGGCTTCCGGCATCCGCGGACGCGGCGGCGCAGGCTTCCCTACCGGTATGAAGTGGCAGTTTGCCGCTAACCAGCCCGCAGGCAAGAAGTACGTATGCTGCAACGCCGACGAGGGAGACCCCGGTGCATTTATGGACCGTTCTATTCTCGAGGGTGACCCCCATGCTCTTATTGAAGCTATGGCTATCGCAGGATACGCTATCGGCTCCGACCAGGGTTACGTTTATGTTCGTGCAGAGTATCCTATCGCAGTTAAGCGTCTTGAGATCGCTCTCAAGCAGGCTCGTGAATACGGACTTCTCGGCAAGAACATCTTCGGCACCGACTTTAACTTTGACATCGAGCTCCGCCTCGGTGCAGGTGCATTCGTATGCGGCGAGGAGACTGCACTTATGACCTCTATCGAGGGTAAGCGCGGCGAGCCCCGTCCCCGTCCTCCGTTCCCTGCTGTTAAGGGTCTTTACGGACGTCCTTCTATCCTCAACAACGTTGAGACCTACGCTAATATCGCGCAGATCATCCTCAACGGCGCCGACTGGTTCAAGTCCATGGGTACCGAAAAGTCTTCCGGTACTAAGGTATTTGCACTCGGCGGTAAGATCAAGAACACCGGTCTTGTTGAGGTTCCTATGGGTACCACTCTCCGCGAGATCATCTATGAGATCGGCGGCGGTATTCCGGACGGCAAGAAGTTCAAGGCTGCTCAGACCGGCGGACCTTCCGGCGGATGCATTCCTGAAAAGCACCTTGATACCCCCATCGACTTTGAAAACCTTGCAGCTATCGGATCCATTATGGGATCAGGCGGACTCATCGTTATGGATGAGGACAACTGCATGGTCGATATCGCAAAGTTCTTCCTTGAGTTCACCGTTGACGAGTCCTGCGGTAAGTGCACCCCCTGCCGCGTAGGTACCGTACGTATGCTTGAGATCCTTGATAAGATCACCAGCGGCAACGGCACTCTCGAAGATATCGATAAGCTCGAGGAGCTCTGCAACTACGTTAAGTCCGCTTCTCTCTGCGGTCTCGGACAGACTGCTCCTAACCCCGTTCTTTCTACCCTCCAGTACTTCCGCGACGAGTACGTTGCTCACGTTGTTGACAAGAAGTGCCCTGCAGGCGTCTGCAAGAACCTTATGCGCTACGTTATCATCGAGGACAAGTGTAAGGGTTGTACCGCTTGTGCACGCAAGTGCCCTGTTGGCGCTATCTCCGGTACTGTTAAGCAGCCTCACGTTATCGATGCTGAGAAGTGCGTAAAGTGCGGCGTATGTATCGAGACCTGTAAGTTCAACGCGATCGTAAAGCAGTAAGAAAGGAGTAAACCGATAATGGATATGGTTAATGTTAAGATAAACGGCATCGCGGTATCCGTACCTGCCGATGCTACTGTCCTTGAAGCTGCAAAGACTGCGGGCGTTGATATCCCCACCCTTTGCTATCTTAAGGATATTAACGAGATCGGCGCTTGCCGTCTCTGCCTTGTTGAGGTTTCCGAGGGCGGCAGACCCTTTAGAATGGTTACCGCCTGCGTATACCCCGTAAGCGACGGAATGGAGGTCAAGACCAATACCCCCAAGATCATCGCATCCAGAAAGATGAACCTTGAGCTTCTTCTTTCTGCTCACGATAAGAAGTGTCTCTCCTGCGTTCGTTCCACCGACTGCGAGCTTCAGAAGCTCTGCCGCGACTACGGTGTTGACGAGAACGCATTCGAGAACGCCAAGAACGACAAGAAAGCACTTGATGTTTCCACCGCGTTCCTTGTACGCGACAACAACAAGTGTATCCTTTGCCGCCGTTGCGTAGCTGCCTGCCGCAATATGCAGGAGATCGGCGTTATCGGCGCTAACAACCGTGGTTACGACACGGAGATCGGCGCTTTCTTCGGAAAGAACCTTGCTGAGACCTCCTGCGTATCCTGCGGACAGTGTATCGTTGCTTGCCCTGTAGGCGCTCTTTACGAGAAGGACGATACCGCTAAGATCCTTGATGCTATTGCAGATCCCACCAAGCACGTTGCTATCTGCTGCGCTCCCTCCATCCGCGCAACTCTCGGCGAATGCTTCGGCATGGAGCCCGGTACCGATGTTGAGGGCAAGATGGTTGCAGCTCTTCGCCGCGTAGGATTCGACGGTGTTTACGATATGAACTTTACCGCCGACCTCACCATTATGGAAGAGGCTACCGAGCTTCTTGACCGCATCCAGAACGGCGGCAAGCTTCCTATGATGACCTCTTGCAGCCCCGGATGGATCAAGTACTGCGAGCACTATTTCCCCGAGCTTACCGATAATCTTTCCACCTGCAAATCTCCTCAGCAGATGTTTGGTGCAGTTTATAAGACCTACTACGCTCAGAAGCATGGTCTTGACCCCAAGGATATCGTATTCGTATCTGCTATCCCCTGCACTGCTAAGAAGTTTGAGGTTGGCAGAGCTGACCAGAACGCTGCAGGTGTTCCCGATGTTGATATCGCCGTTACCACCAGAGAGCTTGGCAGACTTATCGAGACATGCGGCATAGACTTCAAGTCTCTTAACGATGAGCAGTTTGACAATCCCTTCTCCGTTGGTTCCGGTGCAGGCGTGATCTTCGGCGCTACCGGCGGTGTTATGGAGGCTGCTCTCCGTACCGCTGCTGAGGTTATCCTCGGCAAGCCCCTTGAGAAGGTTGATTTTGAGGACGTACGCGGTACCGAAGGTATCAAGCGCGCTACCTACAAGCTTGGGGACAACACCATCAGAGTTGCCGTTGCAAGCGGAACCAAGAACGCTAAAAAGCTTCTCCGCGCTGTTGAAAGCGGCGAAGAGCAGTACGAGTTCATCGAGATCATGTGCTGCCCCGGCGGCTGTGTAAACGGCGGCGGACAGCCTCTCCAGCCTGCAAGTGTACGCAACACCGTTGATCTCCGTGCGGTTCGCGCTCAGGTCCTCTATACCGCTGATAAGAAGATGGATCTCCGCAAGTCCCACGAGAACAGCATGATCAAGACCATTTACGATGAATACTTTGGAAACCCCGGCAGCCACAAGGCTCACGAGATCCTCCACACCTATTACGTAAAGCGCGGCCTTTAATCCTTAAAAAAAAACGCGGTGCTTCTTCGGAAGCACCGCGTTCAGTATTTTTACGCGCAAAAAAGCCCCGTGATTTTCACAGGGCTTTTTTTATAAGATTTACTTATTCTTTGCAGCTTGTCTTGCCTCAAATCGCTTATCTGCCATTTCGGCAAAGCGCTGCATTATCTGGATCTCCTTAGCTATGTAAGGCTTTCCGTTGAAGCGGTAAAGATCGTGCTGGTACTTGGTAAGGTCTCTCGGGCCGTAATATTCGGGATCCTCAATGTCCTTCATATAGGTACCCCAAGGCTCGTAAGTCTGGGAGAATCCCTGAATGAGACCCCAGTGATAGGAACCGATCTCTTCAAGATAGAAGAGCGGGAATATCTCATCAACGTTGTTGTGAGAAATACGGTTGAGCCACTCGTTGTTAATGAGAGGTCTGCCAAACTGATTCTTAAGCTTTTCGATAAGAACTATCATATTCTGGAAGCTTCCGTAATAATGGAAGGTAATGATATCAGAAAGCTCGCAGGCACGAAGCTGCGCAGAGTTGGAAATATCAAGGTCCTTATTGTATGCCCAACAATCTGCGGTAAGAGGCTGAATAGGATCGTGAGAACGAATGATCTCAAAGAGCTTTTCCATCATAGGAACACTCATATCGCCGCGGCGTCCGTTGGATATCTCGTTCCAAACGTCCCAGATCTGAATGCGGGGATCCTTTGCATACTTTGCAGCGATCTCATCAACCATTTCAAAGAACTTGGGCTGCATATCGGGTTCGTCGGGCACCATATAGCCGTGAGCAGTATATCCGCCCGCGTGAGGTCCGCGGCAGATGCCGGAGTGATAACCCCAGTCAACTTTCTGTTCGCCGAATTTTGCTGGAACAAACAGTTCCTTCGGAACGGTACAGTCATTACCAAGTGTAAGCATTACCTTGATCCCGAACTCATCAGCAGATGCAATATACTCTTCAAGGTTGTTCATAAAGCTGTCGTGCTCATAGTACCAAACCTCAAACTGGATGATAGCACGTACTGCGTTAAGGCCGGTCTTTTTTGCAAGCTCGAACTCATATCTGATCTGCTCAATGACCTCCTTATGATTGTACTCCTGCCACATAGCGATACGGTTTACGCAGTTGGAAGGATAACCGTTGAAGCCGCGGATCCAAGGCTGTTCATTATACCACTCCCAAGCCTGCTCTTTTGTCCATTGCTGAAGCATAATATACCTCCAAAAAGTAAAATCGAAAATTGCTTTACATGAAAATTATAACAAATAACTCCTTGACGGCAAAGCATAAAAGCGATATAATATAGCCAAAAAGTAAGGAGATGTGAGATGTTAAAGTATCAAAACGAGAACATTGGCGAGAGCTATTCATTCAAATGCCGTTTTCATAATAAATACTCCGTACCTCCGCATATTCACGAATACAGCGAAATGGTTTACGTTGTATCGGGGAGTCTCACCGCTTACCTTAACGGTGAGGAGACCATAATTCCGAAAAATCACGGAGCTTTCATCTTTCCGAATGAAATACACGAATACACTTCGTTAACTCCATGCGAGATATGGTGCGCAGTGTTTTCCAATGATTTTGTGCATACGTTTTTCCGCCTTTATCCGGATGCTTCCCCTGCGAACTGTGTTATTGATCTTTCGAATAAACAAGAGCTGATATACGAATTAGTTAATTCCGGAAGCGATCAAACTCTAAAGCGGGCCGCAATTTTACATATGCTTTTTGCAGAGCTTGAAAGCAACACAGAGTTTATAGAACACAACAAAAGTGATAACTCGCTTTATCATGCGGCTATAAATTACATAGCTGAAAATTTCAGAAATGATATTACGCTTTATGATATGGCAAAATCTTTGGGTTATCACGAAAAATATCTATCCTCTACTCTTCATTCCTTAACAAAAATGAACTTCCGTTCATTCCTTGCCACATACCGCATCAACCACGCAAAAAGTCTGCTCAGAGGAACGGAAAGCTCGGTTGCTGAAATAGCTATGGAATCGGGTTTTTCCTCGCTCAACACGTTTAACCGCGTCTTTAAGGCATCAACCGGAAAAACGCCGAGCGAGTATAGAAAAAGATAAAAGCATCCCGCACTTCCTTTTGTGGAGTGCGGGACATTTTTCATTTCTTTCTGATAAGAAGCACAATAACTATCAAACAAACGGAAATCAGCGCACTTCCTGCTATTATAATGGCAGTTTCAAAATCACCGTTTTCTTCCTCGGGCGCAGAAAAATCGAATATGTCTTCGGTGGAATTGCCGGTGGTTTCTTCAGGGGGGAGATAAGAATCAACGGTCTCGTCAGGAGGCAGATCATTAACGTCCTTCGGTCTTTCGGCTTGAGAAGGTACAAAAGTATCGTCTGCAGCTCCAATCAGAACGACATTATCGAACAGTTCCGAGATCTTTTTAAAATCAGTAGTTTTTTTGACTGCATCCGAATATCTTAACCAAGTCCCTTCACTAAATTCTGTTGTTTTGGTTACTACACCGTCTATCTCTTTCTCTTCAGTTGGAATAAAATCAGCGATCTTACCGCCTTGCCAAGTAACAACAAGGCTGTTAACATCAAGATTTTTACCGTTTCCTGTTCTGATATGGCCGACCTGCGCTGAATCTTTTACTGTTATATCTACATTTCCGCATATAAGATCGTCTGCATCAATTGACGCAAAACGGATGGTACCTACTTGCGCCTTACCTCCTACGGTAATTTTAGCAGTTCCGAAATGATAAGCGTGTTTTAGAGCTCTGTTAAATGCAGCAATGCATATATTTTTGCCGCCAAGAACCGTTATGTCTATATTTTCGTAACACTCAAATTCCGGCATATCCAAGGCATTTTGAAAGCCTCCGAGAATAGATACTCCGGAATCGATAGCATTACCGCTGACTTTTTTTGTATAAATGGGATTAAACTTTTCCGTGAGCGTTATCGGATTGCAGTTGGCAATTATAAAGAAGTAATTACCAAGCAATTTTAGATCGATATCATCAAAAACGGTCTCACCGTAAGCAACGAATCTGCAAGCAATAGATATATATTCGGCACCGTATTTTTTCGAGTAATCAACCCCGTTGTATACGGAAGTAAACCGCACTGAGCCGGAATACGGTATGCCGTAAACAAAATGCGTCGTCTGATTATAATCTCCGCAGATGACAACAACACAATCCTTGGATAGATCGAGAGCATTATACGCATCAGTCAAAGTACCCACAGCCTTACTATATGACGATCCGTCTCCTTTTCCTCCGTCTCGCAGAAAAACAACTGTTGATTTTCCCGCACTTACGTCATAAGAAAACAAAGGACAAATTAGTATCAAGCAAATGAGTATTGATAAAAGTCTTTTCATTTTGCTGCTCCATTAAAGCTTATATATAAATTATAAACCATTCTGAATAATTTGTAAATATATTTATAAAAAAAGGACTGCCGCGAAGGCAGTCCTTTTAAGGTTATTCAATTAAGAGCGATTTATCTTTCTCTCTTTTTGATTACTACAACAGCAGCAACGCAGAGAACTGCAGCAGCAGCAAATACTACCATAACGGAAGCATCACCGGTTGCGGGAGTATCCTCAGGCTGTGCGGGAGCTTCGGTGGTAACTACGGGAGCATCAGTCGCAGGTGCTTCGGTAGCGGGAGCCTCAGTTGCGGGAGCCTCAGTTGCAGGAGCCTCGGTAGCAGGAGCCTCAGTTGTGGGTGCATCAGTGGTAGGAGCCTCAGCTGCCTTAGAAGTATCAAAGAGAGAAGAAACAAGCTCGAAAGAAGCGCTGGTCTTTACTGCATCGCTATAGTTAAGGGTAGAACCGTTGGTGATAACAGCAGTGTTAGCAGCAGTGAAGTTGGGGCAGCACATTGCATCGGTAAGAGAAGCAGACTCAATGTTACCGCCGAGCCAGTTTACGGTAAGGCTGTTAACGGAGATAGGATCAAGACCTTTGTTATCATCGGGAGAAGCGAGGAGGTAATGAACGTTAGCATTGTCCTTTACGGTGATCTCAACATCGCCGTTCTTAACGGCGGGCTTGTTAACGGAGGTGAAGTACATAAAGTTTACGTCAGCATCGCCGCCAAGGGTGATGTTGGCCTTACCGGTGATGTTACCAACGGACTGACGGTTATACGCAGAAATTACCCAATACTTAGCGGAAAGGATGGTTACGTTAGTCCCCTTATCAGTTTCGAGATTGGTGTCGTTAAGTCCCGCACCGTTCTGGAAGCCTGCAAGAACGCTAAGACCCTTAGCAAAGGAAGAACCGTCGGTGCCGGCGTCAAAAGCAGCCTCGAAGCCTTCGCCGATGTACAGTTCGTTAGCCTGGCAAATGAAGAAGAAGAAATTACCCTTGAGGCGAACGTTGATGTCATCAAACTTGGTATCGCCGTAGAGGAAGAATCTGTAAGCAGCGTTTACGATGTACTCAGCGTTAGCAGTAGCACGGTAGTCAACACCGCCGTATACGGAGGTAATGGTAAGGTTGCCTTCGTACTCGATCCAGGGATCGAAGTGAGCAAGCTGAGTGTAAGGTCCGCAGATTACGATGGTGCAATCCTTTGAAAGGTCAAGAGCGTTGTAAGCATCCTGAAGGTTACCGAATGCCTTGTCGGCAGAGGTTCCGTCTCCGGAGCCGCCGTCCATAACGTAAGCAACGGTCATTCCGTCGGCAGCAGAAACGCTGAAGGGCACGAACGCGCAAAGCATAAGTGCGCAAAGAATGAGTGCAATAAGCTTTTTCATTTTGTTTTCTCCTTATGTATTTGGATTATGCTATGATTATAACAAATACAAATTGCTTTTGTAAAGGGGTTGTTAACATTTTATACACAATTCTTTAAATTTTCCGAACATTTATACAGTTTTTTTAATAACACATACCAAATATTGAAAAGGACCGCAAAAAATGCAGTCCTTTTCTTGTTATCAACTATTAGAGTTGATCATCCTCTTCTCTTTTTTAGAATTACAACAGCAGCAACACAAAGAACAGCAGCTGCGGCGAATACTACCACAACGGAAGCATCACCGGTAACGGGAGTATCCTCGGGGGGCTCGGGAGCTACGGTAGTGTCTACAGGAGCATCGGTTGCGGGAGCATCGGTTGCAGGAGCCTCGGTTGCAGGAGCCTCGGTTGCAGGAGGCATATCACCGCCGGAGATTTCTTCAAGTGTATCAAAGCCGGGAGTAACAAGCTCGAACCAATCATTGGTCTTTACCGCGGAAACGTATCTCAGAGTTGTACCGTTAGTTACAACAGTGGTATCCGGAACGTAATAAATGGGATAAGCCATTGCATCCTTGGTAGAGCATGCCTGAATGGT
>JAZQJQ010000142.1:0-7314 GCA_045541735.1 Eubacteriales bacterium | reverse complement strand
AGATACAGAACCGAGCTGCGGGATAGGAGTTGGTGTTCCGTAATAGTCAACCGTAATCTTATCAAGAACTGCAGGGTTTGCACGTCCTGCACGTACTGCCGCAAACTCTTCCGCGACAACGCCAATACTTTTTTGCATTCTCTCTTCAAATTCTTTTACTTCAGGTCTCATAACTTAAGCATCCTTTCTTACTACTGTACCAATTTTTTCACCGAGAATAACTCGTTTAATATTTTCACTGTCCTGCAGCGAGAAAACAATTATCGGGATATCATTATCCATCGAAAGCGAGGTTGCCGTTGTATCCATAACATTGAGATGGCGGGCAAGAACCTCGTCGTATGTAAGCTCATCAAACTTGACTGCATCTGCATTCTTTTTCGGATCACTGTCATAAACGCCGTCAACGTTGGTTGCCTTCATAATTACCTCGGCATCCATTTCTGCCGCACGTAAAACAGCAGCTGTATCCGTTGAGAAGAATGGGTTGCCGGTTCCGCAACCGAAAATTACAACTCTTCCCTTTTCAAGGTGACGGATTGCACGGTTTCTGACATACGGTTCTGCAAGCGCGCGCATTTCAATGGCGGTCTGCACACGCACAGGAACGCCCATCTGTTCAAGAACATCTGCAACCGCAAGTGAATTGATGGTCGTTGCAAGCATACCCATATGGTCTGCTCTTGTAGGATCCATATTCTTGCCCTGACGTCCGCGCCAAATGTTGCCAGCGCCAACTATAACGGCGATCTCAACACCCGAGTCGAGACACTTTTTTAGTACAGCCGCAACATCAGCGATAAAACCATGGTTAAGAATTCCGTCAGCGCCTGCGGCAAGCGCTTCGCCGGAGAGCTTCAAAAGAACTCTCTTGTATTTTGGTGTGTTCTGCATGATGACCTCCCCAAAACATTTTCATACAGATACATTTTAACCGATTACTGCTTATTTGTAAATATGTTTACACGAAATATTTTTCGTTTTCTGTGAAAAATCTGTGAACTTGTAAAAAAGGCTTGGGAATTAACCCAAGCCTTTTGAACGGTTCTTATTTGTTTACCATCTTGGAGATCTCGTCAGCGAAGTTCTCCTCGCGCTTTGCGATACCCTCGCCCTTCTCAAAACGGAAGAAGCCGGTAACCTTGATAGCGCCGCCGAACTCCTTAGCGGTCTTATCTACATACTGAGAAACCTTCATGGAGTCGTCCTTAACGTAAGCCTGCTCGCAGAGGCAGTTGTTCTCGTAGAACTTGCCGATACGGCCGATAACCATCTTTTCAATGATCGCATCGGGCTTCTTGGAATTAGCGGGATCGTTCTTGATCTGGGCAATGAGAACGTTCTTTTCCTCTTCAACAACGGAAGCGGGAACGGAATCTCTGTCAAGATAAGAGGTGGGATAAGCACCAACCTGAAGTGCGATGTTCTTAGCAAACTCAGCAAAGCCTGCGTTGCTCTTTGCGGTATCGTCAGCATCAAAGGAAACGATAACGCCGATGCTGCCCTTGCCGTGGATATAGGTGCTAACGGTACCGTCAACAACTACGAAGCGGCGGATGTCAAGCTTCTCACCGATGGTGAATACCATCTCCTGCATCTTTTCAGCAACGGTCATCTCGGTGTCAAGATACTTGGAAGCGAGAAGAGCCTCAACGTTTGCGGGCTTATTAGCGATAATAGTATCGAGAAGGGTAACTACGAAAGCACGGAAGTTCTCGTTCTTAGCAACGAAGTCGGTCTCGGAGTTAACCTCGATCATAGCGGTGGTATTGCCGGTGGTCTTAATATCAACAACGCCGTCAGCTGCGATTCTGTCAGCTTTCTTAGCAGCTACTGCAAGTCCTCTCTCGCGGAGAACCTTGATAGCCTCGTCGATATTTCCGTCAGCCTCAACAAGTGCCTTTTTGCACTCCATCATGCCGCAGCCGGTCTTCTTTCTGAGATCGGCAACCATAGAAGCGGTAATATTCATTATTCTATTCTCCTTTTAGTTAGGTAGTAGATTACTCAGCGTCCTCAGCTGCAGGAGCCTCAACGGCTTCCTCGCTGTCGGTGAACTGCTCGCCCTGCTTGCCCTCGAGAACTGCGTCTGCGAGAACGGAAGAGATAAGGCGGATAGCGCGGATAGCGTCATCATTACCGGGGATGATGTAATCAGCATCATCGGGATCGCAGTTGGTATCAACGATAGCAACAACCGGGATACCGAGCTTCTTTGCCTCAAGAACTGCGTTGTGCTCCTTGCGGGGGTCAACGATAAATACAGCGGAGGGAAGAGTATCCATATTCTTGATACCGCCGTAGTTCTTCTCGAGGTCGTAGATCTCCTTAACCTTTGCAGCAACTTCCTTCTTGGGAAGCATATCAAAGGTGCCGTCAGCCTGCATCTTCTCGAGCTCGTTAAGACGGTTGATGCTCTTTCTGATGGTCTTGAAGTTGGTAAGCATACCGCCGGGCCAACGTACGTTAACGTAGTACATTCCGCAACGCTCAGCCTCTTCCTTAATGGTGTCGGCAGCCTGCTTCTTGGTACCTACGAAAAGGATAGTGCCGTTCTGCTCGGAAAGCTCGCGAACGAACATGTAAGCTTCCTCGAACTTCTTAACGGTCTTCTGGAGGTCGATGATATAGATACCGTTTCTCTCGGTAAAGATATACTCGGCCATTTTGGGGTTCCATCTTCTGGTGTGGTGTCCGAAGTGAACACCTGCTTCAAGCAGCTGCTTGATGGTGATAACAGACATTTTTATGTCCTCCTTTGGTTTTTTTCCACCACGAATAAAGCTGTTCGCCAACCGCATTGCGCGGAACCGCGGCGGCTTCTCCGTGTGTGAATTATCGCGGAATTAAGTAGATTTTGCCGCGACTGGAGCAGTATACCACATATAATTATAATTGTCAACCTATTAACAAAATATTCATATAAAATTTACAAATTGTTCACGATTATTTTGAGGTGTGCTTCCGAATCGCAACCTCGCGCTTGATTTTTCTGCGGAGTACACCACATTGTTTCCGGGAGGGATTTACTTTTGAAAAAATAAATGATATACTTAAAGAAAAGCTTTGACTGTAAAAACATTGAAATTCAAAATACATTTTACGGAGGAAAGAACGTTGAAAATAAAGATCGCGGGTAATATCGCAGTTCTTTTGACGGTAATTGCGTGTTTTTCTATGTTCGGCTTCTCTGCGCAGCATAATTATACCGATCTAAAGTCCCTCGGCTTCACCGAGGTAATTAATAACGCAAACTCGGCGGCGTATACAACCGCTGATAAAACGGAAGCAAACAACTGTGTTATGTGCAAGAGGCTCATTGTCGAGCAGACAGGACTTGCGGAGGGCAGGTACTGTTGGGTTTGCCAAACGAATATTTTTCCACAGCAGACAGATCCGAATAATACGACCGCGTCGCTTTGCAAGCTTTACGGTATCCTTGGCCAGCACAGCTGTCTTCTGAACAATGCAACGTTTGCCTCCTGGAACAATTACGGCACATTCACCGATACTCAATACAACAAAACAATGAATTACAGAGTGTTCCTGCCCATCAATTATGACCCGAGCAAGGAATACCCTATGCTTATTTATATGCATGGTCTTGGCTTTGAAAGCAAAGATATAAACGAGATCGGAATAAACACCCTGCTTTCCCAGGCTGTTGCCCAAACAAAGCGGGAGGTCATTTGTGTAATTCCTCAGTGTCTGCCGAACCAGTACTGGCCCGTGAATCCTTACACCACGGAAATTGCCTTTCATTTGTTCGAGGAGCTGCAGAGGCACCTTTCCGTTGACAAAAGCCGTATTTATGTCAGCGGACATTCCTACGGCTCTATGGGAACATTGCTTCTTCTTGAAAATCACCCTAATTACTTTGCCGGCGCAATGATTGCTGCGGGTGCCGCAACAAGCTACACAAATTACGAAAACATAGCAACAACACCCATTTGGATGTTCTGCGGAGATCAGGATACAGGCTTTGCCGCAAAGCTGAGTAATCTTTATAACAAGCTTGTTGCATTGAAGGCAGACGTTAAGTATACCGTTTGGCCGGGTCAGGGACACGGAACGTTCAGCTATTCGGCTCAAAACAGCGAGGTTACAAAGTGGTTGCTTGCACAGAGATTGTACTGAACTATGCCACATAACAGCATCTTCCATAATGTGAATACAGTTGACATAGACGTGTGATAAAAGAACGGTTGGAGTAAAATCCTGCCGTTCTTTTGTCTTTGAATCGACTGTAAAGCGCGGGAACGCTTTTTTGTTTTTTTCACTTGTTTCGGGGAAAGATATATGTTAAGATAATAGTAACTAAATTTGAGGTAGAGCGTATGAAGGATTTTTGCGAATATTTTAAAAAGTACAAGCCGGAAATAACAGAATGGCAGCTTATACGCAAGCTGACAGATTGGTCGGTTAGGGCTGACAGGGAAGCACGTGTTATCGAGCTTACCCTGCATTTTGACGAGCTTGTAAACGAGCGTTATCTTGCCGCGCTTCGTGAGGGCATACGCCTTTCCTACGATATAAGCGGCGTTAACACGATCGTAAAGTATCCTTCACAACTGTACGGCGAACGCGCAGTTCGCGATATTATCCTATACGCCCAGCTTTGCGGATTTCTTCCCCTCGGTTTTTTTGACGATATAAAACTTAAAGTTTCCGAGGCGGAGGTTGAGATATATCTTCCGTACGTTGATGCGATAGGCGTTATTCAGGGTCTTGGTACCGAATTTGCCATTGCAAATGCAATAGAGGAGCGCTTTGGCATCAAGGTTACGGTCTCCGTCCTCTCCGATAACGGCGCAGCAGAGAAAAAAGGTAAGGAGATGGAAAAACGTCTGCTTGATGAGCTTAACCGCTATTATGCTGATCTCAGCGCCTTAATGAATGCAGTTCCCGGCGAAAACGACGTTGCGCCTCCTCCGTCAACCGATACCAAGCAGGGAAATCAGAATGCACCGCAGCCTCGCGCGCCTAAGGATAACGGCAACAGCTATAATTCCATTTATGCGGCAGTATCCGCTCCGTTTTTGGAGGTGCCTAAGCCAAAAGACGGCGAACTCGCGCCCATTCCCGTTGCTGAATACAAGTACGAGAACGGAACCAAGGAATTTACGCGTGAAGGCGACATATTTAAAGGTAAATACAGAAGCTATGACGTTTCCGGCGCGGAGCTTCAGTTCGGTTCGGAGATAGATATCGACAGCGCAGTACCGATAGGTACTACGTTTAAAAAGCACGGACTTACCACGTTCCTTGGCGAGGTCTTTTCCGTTGAAAGGCGCGAGACGAGAAAAGGAGGCAGCGAGATACTGACCATCGGTGTTACCGATATGGAGTCCTCGCTTTACATAAAAACCACCGTAAAAGCGGGCAGTCACGATGCGCTTTCCGATATAGCACCGGGTACCTGCGCCGCTTTTTGCGGAATTAACGAGCTTGATAAATTCGACGGCAATTTTTATATCAAACCGCTTTCATTTGCTACAGTTAAGCGTGTTGAACGCAAAGACACCGCGGAAAAGAAGAGAGTTGAGCTGCATTGCCACACGGTAATGAGCCAGATGGATGCAACAATAGATGCCGCTAAGCTCGTTTCACGTGCAAAAAAATGGGGACATACTGCAATTGCCGTGACCGATCACGGAAACGTGCAATCATTTCCCGATATGATGATAGCCGCAAAAAAGCAGGGCGACATCAAGGTGCTTTACGGTATGGAGGCATACTTCTGCGATGATACCGAAAGTGCCGTACACGGCGATAAGGAAATAGATTTCAGTGATGAATTTATAATTTTCGATATAGAGACCACTGGTCTTTCTCCGCTTTCCTGCGCAATTACCGAGATAGGCGCCGTGCTTGTTTCAAACGGAGAGATCAAGGACACCTTCGGTACTTACGTTGACCCTGAAATACCGATACCCGAGGAGATAACTAAGCTGACCGGCATAAGTGAAGAGACCGTAAGGGATGCGCCGAAGATCGATGCCGCACTTGATATGTTTATGGAGTTCGCAGGTGACAGAGTGCTTGTTGCTCATAATGCGAACTTTGATATGGGTTTTATGCGCACGGCAGCAGATAAGTGTAAAATGAAGTTTAACTACACTTATCTGGATACGCTGGCACTCTCGCGCTACGTTAACCAAGAATTAAAGGGACACAAGCAGGAGCAGCTTGCAAATTACTTTGGCCTCGGAGAGTACAATGCGCACCGCGCCTATGACGATGCGGGTATGCTTGCAAAGATCTTCGGCTGTATGATCGCAAAGCTTCGCCGTGAAGGAGTTACCGATATTGCGGGACTAAAGCGCGCTATGGCGGATCAGTCCGATCCTTCGCGCCTAAAGACTTACCATATGACGTTGCTTGTACAGAATATGATAGGTCTCAAAAATCTGTATAAGCTTATATCACAAAGTTACCTCAGCTATTATTACAAAAAACCGCGTATACCGAAAACCGTGCTTGAACAGCACCGCGACGGACTTATCATCGGTGCGGCATGCGAGCAGGGAGAGGTGTATCGTGCTATTCTTGAGGGACGAAGCGACGGAGATATAGAGAATATCGCAAGCTTCTACGACTACCTTGAGATAATGCCTCTTTCCAACAACCGTTTCCTTGTAGATGAGGGAAAGCTGCCCGATGATGAAGCGCTCAGGAATATAAACCGCCGTATATGTGCGCTTGGCGAGAAGATAGGAAGACCAGTATGTGCTACGGGTGATGCACACTTTATGGATCCCGAGGACGAGGTATACCGTAAGATAATCCTCGCGGGTATGAAGTTCCGCGATTGCGACCGCGACTGCGGACTGTATCTCCATACCACCGATGAGATGTTGGAGGAATTCTCCTACCTTGGCAAGGAGACGGCTTATGAGGTAGTCGTAAAGAATACCAATCTCATCAGCGATATGGTGGAGGAGATCCGCCCGATTCCGAAGGGAACATACACGCCGAACATGGACGGAGCAGAGGAGGATCTGCAACGCATGTGCTGGGAGCGTGCGCGTTCGATTTACGGCGAGGATCTGCCGGAAATCGTTTCAAGCCGACTTGACAAGGAACTTACATCGATTATCAAGCACGGTTTCGCCGTGCTGTACATGATCGCGCAAAAGCTGGTTGCATACAGCGAGAGTCAGGGCTATCTGGTTGGTTCGCGCGGTTCGGTCGGCTCGTCTTTTGTTGCATCCATGGCGGGTATCTCCGAGGTAAACCCTCTGCCGCCGCATTATGTCTGCTCCAAATGTAAATACAGTGAGTTTTTCACCGATGGCTCGGTCGGTTCCGGCT